>JABMQZ010000026.1 GCA_013202965.1 Bacteroidota bacterium
CCTCTTTCTGGATTAAGGTCCTCTCCCGCAGATGTCCAGGAAGCACCTATAGTACCATCGTCATAGGCCCACATGCGAGGCATGACGTTTCCATAGTTAATAGCTTGTGCGTCATACCATGTGGTACCGATCACCACATTGTCAAAAGCTTTTTGTCCGATCACCCCGGCAGAATAATCCTGCACCTGATCAGGGTGTGCATACTGAAGTACAACACACGCAGGATCATGAGTTACATCATGCTGTGCGTTTAGGGACAGCTGAGTACAACAGATTGTAATAGCAATTGTAAATAGTATGAGTTTTTTCATGATAAAAGAATTAGTTAGACTTTTTTTTATTAGTTTTCAGAGCATAAATATACGAAAGTTTTAGCAAATTTATTCGTTTATTCGATATTGGGTTCAGGTCAACTGCTTACTGCTTGCTTAGTTCTCACAGTCACATAGTCACTTTGTCTAATGGCGGATCCGTTCCTTTAAACTTAGTTTGTACCTTTCACCAACAGGAATTTCTTCTCCCTTTATGCTGATCCGGTTTCCCATGATGCTTTCTATATGGGCGAGGGATACAATATATGATTTATGAACCCTGATGAATTCTTTTTCAGGAAGCAAATTTTGCATTTCATGCATGGTTTCGCGTGTAACATAGGTTTTTTCGGGAGTATGGACCTTAAGATAATTACCATAAGCCTCAATGTACAGTATTGTAACTGTTTTAAGCTGGTAAGTGATCTGATCTTCCTTGATAAATATTGAAAAACTTTCTTCTTCTGAGGAAATTGCATCTTGCTTGCTCACAGGAAATTGCTCAACGACCTTGTTTACGGCCTTCATGAAACGTTCAAACTTAATGGGTTTCAATAAATAATCCACGGCACCGTATTCATAGCTTTCCAGGGCATATTCCGAATATGCTGTTGTGAAGATGACTTTGGGTGGACTGCTAAGCGTTTTCAACATGTCAAGGCCTCCCATCTCGGGCATATTTAAGTCAAGAAACATTAAATCAACCTTGTTATTATGCAAAAATGTGATCGCTTCGATAGCATTATCACATTTCCCTGCCAACTTCAATGTTGGTGTGGCCAGAATATACTTTTCAATTACATCCTGGGCCAGTATTTCATCATCAACTATTAGACACTTAATTTCCATTCCTGTTAAATTTCAATTGACAAATCAAGCATAAAGCGCTGTCCGTCATTATTAATTTTGAGCTGATGCCTGCCGGCATACAATAACTGGAGTCGCTTTTTTACATTCTCAATACCGGTCCCAGATTTTTTAAAACTGCCTTTTCGCTCAGGAACCAAATTGTTCACAGTGCTTAACATAAGTTTATCCCCGGACATAATTACTGATATTTCTATATTATTATCAGAGGACAAAACACCTATTCCATGCTTAAAACAGTTTTCAATAAAAGGAAGAAGCAGTAGGGGAGAGATGATCTTCCCGCTGATATCTCCATCAAATCTGCTGGCAACATTAGCTTTCTTTCCAATACGGATGATTTCCAGGTCAATGTAGTTTTGCAAAAAATCAAATTCATGCTTAACCAGCACTTTCCTTTTTGTGGAACTCTCAAGCAGATAACGCATGAGGTCAGATAATTTCAAAACGGCATCAGCAGCTATGTCAGAATTACTTAGTATCAAGGAATAAATGCTATTGAGGGAATTAAACAGAAAATGCGGATTAACCTGTGATTTGAGCAAATTCAGTTCGGCACTGGCTTGTTTTACCTCCATTTCTTTCAGTTCCATCTCAACTTTGATACGTTTTTCTTCTTCCTCCTTGATGCGCATTTGCTGCAGGGTTCCCATCCTGAAATAACGGGCACCGGTATATAACATAAAAATAAAGATCAGGGCAACATAGCTTTCCGAACTGCCCTCTGGCTCAAAAAATTGCTGAAATTCATTGATAATGTATCCAAAAAAACCAATTACAGCAAGCGTAGTTACAAAATACAATATGTATCGCTTCCTGAAAATAAAATAATTGAAAAGAAAATTATGGATATAGACCGGTATAATCAACGGAAATACGATAATGGAAGTAATCAATATTGAATTCCCCAATGGCTCAAAGCGCATCAGGGAGAAGGCAAATATCAGCCATATAAACAGCCAGAAGCCGAGATTGAATATAAGCTTGTTAATCATACTGGTGAATAAGTTTCTGCAAAATAACCCAATCAGGCTCAATTTACTAAATATTTGTGATCAACTGCATTTATCACAAAATATTTGTGTTGGTCACAAAAACCCCAACTTCATCACAAATATTTTATAAGCTGGCTTTCGCACTGCACTTTTGCAGCATTAAGTAGAATTAAAATCCAAAATCATGAACCTGACAATAAACAATTTATCAAAAACTTATTCCAATGGAGTACAGGCATTGGACAATGTTTCTTTAACCATTCCCAACGGGCTGTTTGGCCTGCTGGGGCCCAACGGGGCCGGAAAGTCAACTCTCATGCGGACCATTGCAACACTGCAGGAAGCTGATGAAGGAGAGATCTGGCTCGATAATATTAATGTTCTGCTGCAGAAACATGAAATAAAGCAAACTTTAGGATACCTGCCCCAGGAATTCGGGTTTTATCCGAAGGATCGCGCAATCAGCCTGCTTGACCAACTTAGCATGCTGAAGGGCATAAAAAACAAAACTGATAGAAGGGCGCTGGTGGAATACCTCCTGAAGAAAGTCAATCTTTGGGATGCACGCAACCAACGAATTGGAACCTTTTCAGGAGGCATGAAGCAGCGCTTTGGCATTGCACAGGCATTATTGGGAAATCCAAAGCTGATCATTGTTGATGAACCCACTGCCGGCCTTGATCCTTATGAAAGAAGAAGGTTTCATAACCTTCTCGCAGAAATCGGAAAAGATATTATTGTCATCCTTTCAACACATATCGTTGATGATGTGAGCAACCTGTGTACCAATATGGCCATCATCGACAACGGCAAAATATTACTTCAGACACACCCGGGTGAGATCATAAAAGAGTTTGAAGCAAAAATCTGGGAAAAGGACGTTACGGGAGTCAACATGGAAGACTTTGAAAAGCAATACCATGTAATCTCAACAAGGCTTTTTGCCGGAAATAATTTCGTTCGGGTTTATTGTGAAACCGATCCAGGAGAAGGCTTCAGGTCAGTGGAGCCGATATTGGAAGATGTTTATTTCTACACCTTATCAACACGATCATAACCAACGATAAAAACAATTCACCATGTTCTATAAAATATTATTACTGGAAATAAAGAAGAACCTGAAAAGCCCGGCCTTTTACATCTTTTTTCTTATATTTTTAACTATTTCGATCATCTTTACCATGACAACAGATCCATATACCCAGTTTCTGGGCATAGCTCATGGAAAAGAGTGGCATAACGCCCCTATAATCATTGCCCAGATTCTCACCCGTTTGGGGATTTTTGGCTTGTTGTTTACAATGATCATTATTGGGAGGTCAGTTGCCAAAGACTTTGAAGTCAATATTCACGAACTGATCTTTACCCGGCCAATCAGTAAATTTCAATACCTGGGAGGTAGGTTTTTTGGAAGTTTCATTGCAAACCTGATCATTTTCCTGGGAATTATTCTTGGATTCGAAATCGGGATTGCTTTTATGGAAGCGCAATATTCAGGGCCCTTCAGGCTAGGAGGGTACCTGCTTCCGATAGTCATCATGATCATACCCAACCTTTTATTGATGGGTGGTCTTATGTTTTCGCTGGCTGCTATAACGAGAAATATGATCGCTACCTATCTGGCAGGGATCGCATTCCTGGCTGTTTATGCCATCATTGGCGTGATGTTGCACCGGATGGATAATGAAACCCTGAAAGTATTACTGGACCCATTTGGCTTAACAGCCCTGACTGTATACAGCAAATACTGGACTGTGACTGAAGTGAACAGTCTTCTTATACCGATAAATGCAACGTTTCTGATCAATAGGATAATATGGTTGACTGTAAGTTTAGGGATCTTATGGTTCACCTTCCGGAAATTCAATTTCGTTGCATTCCTCGAGAAAAAGAAAAAACGTATTCCCATTATATCCGATAAAACCGAACTCATCGAATACGATCAGCAAGCACCAGTCATTTCAATGGAAAGTAACAAGTTGTTTACGTTCTCACAGTGCGTTACAATCTCATGGAGAGATTTTAAAAGAATTGTCATGCATCCGGCATTTCTGATTCTGACGGCCCTTGCACTAACTGAAATTGTAGCAAACTTCATGGGTGGGCTCGGCAACCAATCCGGCCATATATACCCTTATTCTTCATGGTATCTCAAGCAAACCATGCACATCTGGATATACATGCTTCCAATGACAATATTTTTTGGTGGTATGCTCATATGGAAAGAAAAAGACAATAGAACCGATGAGATCTTCAATACACTACCTGTTCCAAACTGGTTCAGCTATGCCAATAAACTATTAACACTTACCGGGATCTACATTCTATATCTTGGCCTCACGATTATTGCAGGAGTTGTAACACAAGTATTTATCCTGGATTTTACGGATATAGAGCTGGGCTTATATTTCAAACAACTCTTTGGTGTGGAATTCTTCATATTCCTGCATATGGCAATAGTGGTTCTCTTTATTCAAAACCTGAGCCCCAACAAGTATGTAGGATTTTTCTGGTGTTCACTGTTTTTTGTTGGCGACCTGATCGCATTGGGTGCTTTTAAATTTGATAATTACCTGCTCCGTTACGGAAGGGTTCCCGATTTTATATATTCCAACCTGAATGGTTTCGGGCATTTTGGAGAGATAATATTATGGTACACCATCTACTGGCTGTTTTTAGGCGCTATTATTGCCTGGTTGACGATATTGCTGTGGCGCAGAACCAATGAGAATTCCATACGAATACGCCTAAAGTACTTAAGATCGAATATTAGCAGAAACCAGATCGCAGGCATTGCCGTGTTGCTATTTATGTTTGTGATCACCGGACTTTTTATCGGATATAACAAATATGTGTTGAATCCTTACTATTCGGAATACGATGAACGTAAAATGAGTGCCGACTATGAGAAAAAATTCTCAAAATATATGCATTTGCCTCAGCCTACCATCACCGACATTAAGCTGTATGTTGATTTGTTTCCGCAGGAGAGAACTGTAAACATAGAAGGGGAATATGTTTTATTTAACCGTCATGATCAATCCATTAAAGAGCTTTATATAAGCCTGAACGATTGGAACCTCTATAAGCCGGAGCCAATTGAATTCAACAGGAGCTTTTTAAAAATGCTGCATGCTGATGAATTCGGGTTTCGGGTATTTAAACTTGATCAGCCATTACAGCCGGGTGACACTATGACAATGAGATTTAAATATGACATCATAGCAAAGGGATTTACCGACAACCAGTCAAAAAATGAAATCGTGGAAAACGGGACCTGCCTCATTCTTTCAAGCTTTATTTCACAGTATTTCCCGATTATCGGGTATAATGTAAATGCGGAGTTAATAAGAGATCAGTTTCGAGAGGAATATAATCTGCCCCATAAAGCCGATGCTCCAAAAATATCCGAAGCTGACAAAAGCCTGGCTATATTTGACGTCAGCCGTCCTAACTATGAAGCTGTCATCAGTACATCAAGCGACCAGACGGTAATATCCGGAGGAAAACTCATTGATCAGTGGCAGGAGGGCAAGCGGAATTATTTTCACTATAAAACAGACACCATCATTGAGAATGAGATCGCTATTCTTTCTGGCAGGTATGATGTAAGCAGAGAACAATATAAGGGTGTAAATGTGGAAGTGTATTACCATCCGAAACATAATTATAACATCACAAGTATTCTTGACGGGCTGAAGGATTCATATGACTACGGTAATAAATATTTTTCCGAATATCCATATGGGGACCTGAGGATTGTTGAAATACCGGATTATATGACCCATGGTGCTGCCCGCCATTTTCCGACAACATTTATCTGGATCGAATCAGAGGGTTTTATCACGCGATATGAGGAAGGTGATATCGATATTGTTTATGGCATCGCCGCCCATGAAAATGCCCATCACTGGTGGGCGGGGATTGTAACACCAGCCTATGCCGAAGGAGCATTTATGCTAACTGAAACCATGGCACAATATGTTATGGCAACCCTTACTGAAAAAAAATTCGGCAAAAATATCGGGAGGGATTATCGTAAACGTGAGATGGAATCATACCTGCGGCGTCGTAAGCACGATACCGAAGGCGAAAAACCCTTGCTTGAATCAAGTGTCAGGCAATCATATATTGGTTATAAGAAAAGTACTGTGGTAATGTGTGCACTGCAGGATTATATTGGTGAAGATTCCTTAGGGAAGGCCCTGGGACGAATAGTAGACATGTACGGATACAGGCTGGATACCTTTGCACTGGCTTCCGATCTGATCGATGAATTCTATAAAATTACTCCTGATAGTTTAAAATACCTGGTAGATGACATGTTTCTGAAGATCACACTGTATGAGAATAAGATCAATAGCGCATACTATGAAGAAACAGATGAGGGGCATTACCTTGTCGAGCTGGATGTGGAAACCATAAAGTATTATGCAGACAGTGTGGGTAACCAGACCGAAGCACAATTAAACGATTATATTTATGTGGCTTTGATGGACGAGGCAGGGGAGGCCTTTTATTATCAGAAACATCTTTTCACTTCAACGAATTCTACCATTCATATCTTAACTGAGCAGAAACCTGTACAGGCAGGCATAGACCCATTTTACCTGCTGATCGACAGGGAATTAGAGGATAATATTTGTGATGTGAAAAAAGCAGATGACCCTCATATCCAGCTTAATATGGAAGGCATGGTAAAAACGATCGCTATGAGCAGGTAGTGCTTTGATTGAAAATTCCCTAAGTTGAACAAGTTTTGTCATAATTTCGTAAATTAGCAAGGATATTCAGAATAAAAATGTGATGACTGAGCTAATTTCACTTCAGGAAGAAGTCCTGCAATGCACTAAGTGTCAGCTTGCTAAGAGCCGGAACAAGCTTGTTTTTGGCGAGGGCAATGAACATGCAGGGATATTCATCATCGGGGAGGCTCCCGGCTATGATGAAGACAGGCAGGGGAGGCCTTTCGTTGGAAAATCGGGCCAGCTGCTTGATAAAATCTTGGCAGCCTGTGGTTTTAAGCGGCAGGAGCATATTTATATCGGAAATATTCTTAAATGCAGGCCACCGGGCAACAGAAACCCTTCGCCGGAAGAGGCAGCCAGCTGTATGCCATATCTTTTAAAACAGATTGAATTGGTCGATCCGAAGATCATTATTTTACTCGGAGCAAGCGCACTGAAACACATGATCGGCCCCGAACTGCGGATCACAAAGATCCGCGGGCAATGGATAGAACGTGACGGACGCCTATTCATGCCGGTTTATCATCCTTCAGCCTTGCTGCGCAATCCTGCATTGAAGAAAGAGACCTGGGAAGATTTCAAAAATGTGGTAAGAAAATACCGGGAGCTGGTTAACAAAGATCATTATTGTGAGTATGTATTTTGAAACATGCTGCGCTTATCCTAAGAAGATTCCGAAAATACTTTAAGCTGCCAAAGGCAGACAAACATAAAATCGCATCAATCCCGAACAATTCCAGAACTTAAGTCTGCATAACAAAGCAATTCGTTAACTGGTACTGATACGTGCTATTATGTCCGCAAATTGCTTTAACATAAAATCGTAACGATGTTGAACAATATTTGTCCAACATCTGATTTTATGTTAAATACTTCGTATACGCAATTTGCTATAGTTGTCCGATAATAGATATTATGTTAAATAGGATTTTTAAAGCAATGGGAGGATACTTTCTTGTATACCCTCCCATTCGAGTAATTTACAATGTACAATTTACAATGTACAATTTACAATGTACAATTTACAATGTGCAATATACCCTGTATCCGCTACCCTGTATCCGGCACCCTTTATCTGGTACCTTGTATCCGGTACCCGGCACCTTATTCTATTAATTCTTTTATCCTCGCATTCACTTCCTGCAATTTCTCCATATTGTTAAGGATGGTATAGATCTGTTTCAATGTTCGCAATGTTCCCAGGTTGTCAGGATTTAATTCGTCAGATTTCTCAAGATAAGGAAGTGCCTGCTGTAATAATGTATCGGCTTTTGCTTTTTCTACATTATATTCGTCAATGGCTTCCCATGGCAGTTCACAGGCAATTTCAAGGATCTCTGCTGCCTGGTTGTTATACATAGCTCCCATATTGTAATATGCATCAGCATAGGCCGGATCAATGTCAATACACTTCAGGTAAGCATCCTCTGCACTTTCCGGATCACCGGAATTTTCATAATTTGTACCCAGGGCAAACCATATTGTTTTATTCTCTGTGTCAGTTTCCAGGGCTTCCAGCAGGTTGTCTACTGCTTTTTTATTCTCTCCTTTGGCCAGGAAAAGATTGGTTTCAGCAATAAGCAATTGATAGTCATCCGGGAAAATCTCCCTGCCCTGTATAACGTATTGTTCCGCAGCGACAGTATCATTCTTCCGGTTGAGGTAAATCTCTGAAACTGATTGGTATATCATCGGGTTTTTGTAGCCAATATCTATCAGCTGTCCGTATATTTCAAGTGCTTGATCATATTCCTCAGCAATATCATAGGCCATCGCCACATTGGAAAGGGCAAGCGTATCCACCACCCCGATCTCTTGATATACATTAAATGTATTCTGAAAAGACTCAGCTGCCTTCGAATAATCTTCCGCATTGTATGCAGCAACTCCCTGGTTAAAATAGTTGGAGGCGATCACGCGGAAATTCTGATGAATATCTGTCTTGAATTCACCCCTGCTGTCAAGTTCTGCACACCTTTTATAAGATTCATAAGCAACCCATAAGGCATTTTGGTCCAGGGCTTTGTATTCAGGATTATCGCTCCGTGCAATTTGGAGGTAGATGTTTCCACGGTAATACCATGTTTTGGCAACATTCATGGTCTTCGGATGGGTAATGGTAGGATCAATGTATTCCTTGGCCTTATCCAGTTTCCCATTCTTAAAATAGTTAAAAGCACTGGTACGCTTATTGTTCTGTGCGCTCAGTCCCGTTACAATGAATGCTGCAATCAGCAAGATGATCATTTTTTTCATAATACTATTTTTTGGTTTTATTGTCCTGCGACAAAAATATGAATTAACACTTAAAAGATCAATTTTCTTGCCATAAAACTTTATTTACGGATTAATCCGTCTTAGGAGAATCTTCAGGCGTTTTATCAATCTCAGGCGTTTCTTCATTAGCAATCTTGTCCTGCTCATTATTCCCATTCATTTCCTCATCACCTTCATATTCTTCATCTACTTCCAATACTTCAACCCTGGCCACAGCGGCAATGGCATCATTTTCCCTCAGATTTATCAGTCTCACACCCTGTGTGGCCCGTCCCATCACACGCAGGCTTTCTACGGCCATCCTGATGATCAGCCCCGACTTATTTATGATCATAAGGTCATGGTTATCAGTAACATCCTTTATCGCAATAAGATTGCCGGTTTTCTCGGTAATATTGATGGTCTTCACACCTTTCCCTCCACGGTTCGTGATCCTGTAATCATCGAGACTTGAACGCTTGCCATAGCCATTCTCAGATACTACCAGCACATCGTAGCCTTCCTCAGAAATACATATCATACCAATGACTTCATCTTTCTTCGGATGAGCAAGCGTAATTCCTCTCACCCCTGCTGCATTTCTTCCCATGGCCCTGACCTTGCTTTCGTTAAACCGAATGGCCCTGCCCGACTTCAATGCCAGGAGAACTTCACTCTGTCCATTCGTCAACCTGGCTTCCAGTAACTGGTCTCCCTCCTTGATGGTGATCGCATTGATCCCGTTCTGTCTGGGTCTGCTATAGGCCTCAATAGAGGTTTTCTTAATGGTTCCCCGCTTGGTGCACAGCGTGATAAAGTTGTTGTTAATATATTCTTCATCCTTAAGGTCCTTGATATTGATAAAGGCCCTGACCTTGTCGTCGGGTTCAATGTTGATCATGTTCTGTATGGCTCTTCCCTTGGATGTTTTCGTTCCCTCCGGTATTTCAAACACCCTCAGCCAGAACACTTTGCCCTTTTCCGTAAAGAAGAGCATATAATTATGGTTGGTGGCAATGAAGAGGTATTCAAGAAAATCCTCATCCCTGATGTTGCTTCCCTTTGCTCCTCTCCCACCCCTGTGTTGCCTGCGGTATTCAACAAGTTTAGTCCGCTTGATATATCCCATGTGCGAAATGGTTATCACCACTTCTTCATCGGGGATGGTATCCTCGATCTTAAAATCATCTGCGGCATACTCTATCTGAGATCTGCTTTCGTCACCGTATTTCTCTTTGATTTCGAGCAGCTGTTCTTTCAGCATGCTCATCCTCAGGCTTTCATCATTGAGGATAGTCTGAAAACGTTCTATCATCTTCATCAATCCCTCGTGTTCTTCTTTGATCTTGTCTCTCTCCAGTCCGGTCAGTTTCTGCAGTCGCATATCAAGTATGGCCCGTGCCTGTATATCCGTCAGCTCGAATTCCTTTATCAGCCCATTCCTGGCATCTTCCGGTGTACGTGAAGCCCTGATCAGGGCAATGACCTCATCAAGCCTGTCAAGTGCAATAAGTAATCCTTCCAGGATGTGTGCACGCTTTTCAGCCTGTTCCAACTCATATTTTGTCTTCCGTATCAGGACTTCATGCCTGTGGTCAACATAATGCAGGATCATATCTTTCAGGTTCAGGAGCTTAGGCCTGCCCTTCACCAGGGCAATGTTATTTACACTGAAAGATGTCTGCAGCGCTGTATACTGGTATAATTTGTTCAGGACGACATTTGTGATCATGCCTTTTTTTAATTCATACACGATGCGCAGGCCGGTTCTGTCGGATTCATCCCTGATATCACTGATGCCTTCAATTTTCTTGTCATTCACCAGGTCGGCGGTCTTTTTGATCATCTCCGCCTTATTTACCTGGTAAGGGATGGATGTGGCGACGATGCGTTCCCTGCCCCCACTCATTTCTTCAATGGTGGTCTCTCCCCTGATCACAATCCTCCCTCTCCCTGTCTCAAAAGCATCCTTTACGCCTTCATAACCATAGATAATGCCAGCTGTCGGAAAATCCGGAGCCTTAATGTATTGCATTAACTCAGGTATCGTAATATCATTATTATCAATGTATGCCAGTATACCATCCACAACTTCAGAAAGATTATGCGGAGCCATATTTGTGGCCATCCCGACGGCAATGCCGGAAGCACCGTTTACGAGCAAATTTGGTATTGCAGCAGGAAGAACAGTGGGTTCCTCAAGAGAATCATCAAAGTTCAATTGGAAATCGACGGTATTTTTATCAAGGTCGCCTACCATTTCTTCGGCGATCTTTTTCATTCTTGCTTCGGTATACCGCATGGCCGCCGGACTGTCACCGTCGATGGAGCCAAAGTTACCCTGACCGTCAACCAGAGGATAACGCAATGACCAATCCTGTGCCATTCTCACCATGGTATCATAAACAGATGAATCACCATGCGGATGATACTTTCCAAGCACCTCCCCTACTATCCTCGCAGATTTCTTATAAGGCCTGTTAGACAAGACGCCCAGGTCAAGCATCCCATATAGCACCCTTCTGTGAACAGGCTTCATGCCGTCCCTGACATCAGGCAAGGCCCTGGACACAATAACCGACATCGCGTAGTCAATGTAGGCAGATTTCATCTGCTTTTCAATATTGACTTTTATAATTTTTTCCCCTTCAATCATCTACAATGGAATTTAATTTTTCAAAGCTATAATCTTCTTTTTTTCAGAGGTCACGAAAGTAGTGAAAATTCAAGAATTCGGAGTGATTTTCAGCATGTTTATTTTTAACAGATTTCTGTTAATAAGTATCTTGTTTAAATCTGTTGATATCAAGGTATGTGTGAGTATCTTTGAAGCGTGATCGCGGGCTGAATAAAATGCATGTATCCATTCACAAGCCCCGATTATTGAGAAGCGACTGAACATGCCTGTACATTTAATTGTTTATATTGTGCAGCTTAAAAACAAATCGTAATATTCGCAAATGGAAGCTAAATTTTCTCAAAGGGTTAAAGATGTGCTGACATTCAGCCGTGAAGAAGCAATGAGGCTTGGAAACGACTATATTGGGCTTGAACATTTATTGCTTGGCATACTTCGGGAAGGCGAAGGCCTGGCAGTACAGATCATGATATTTTTTGGGCTGGACCTGGAGCTGATGCGCAAAACAATAGAGATGTCTATTGCAAATCCGGATAAAAACACTGAAAAGCTCGATAATATCCCCCTGGTAAAGCAGGCAGAACGCGCTTTAAAGATCACTTATCTTGAAGCCAAAATGTTCAAAAGCGAACTCATAGGCACAGAACACCTGCTGTTGTCCATACTGAAAGATGAAGATAACCTGGTAAGCCGGACCTTCAAGAAATATGGGGTTGAATATACCATGGTGAAAGATGAGCTGAAAACAATCACTACGCGTGACCATTCCGATCCCAGGGTAGAGCCGGTAGATGAATTACCTGAAGACACGGCGGACGATGAAATGGATGATGGCGGGCGTGGTTTTGGCGGAAACGTCAAAAAGATATCCGATTCCAAATCAAAGACACCTGTTCTCGACAATTTCGGAAGGGATATTACCCGTTCTGCGGAAGAAGGAAGGCTCGATCCCATCGTAGGCCGACAGAAAGAACTGGAGCGCATAGCCCAGATACTCAGCCGCCGCAAAAAAAATAACCCCATCCTCATTGGAGAACCCGGTGTTGGCAAGTCAGCCATTGCCGAAGGGCTTGCCAGCAGGATCATCGAACGAAAAGTTTCCAGGGCGCTCTTTGGCAAGCGGATCATCACCCTCGACCTGGCCTCATTGGTTGCTGGAACGAAGTACCGTGGACAGTTCGAAGAAAGAATGAAGGCCGTATTGAACGAATTGGAGAAAAATCCCGATATCATCCTCTTCATCGATGAGATCCATACCATAGTAGGAGCAGGTAATGCATCCGGCTCTCTTGATGCATCCAATATGTTCAAGCCTGCACTTTCCCGTGGCGAGCTGCAATGCATAGGCGCCACTACACTGGATGAGTACCGGCAGTACATTGAGAAAGACGGTGCCCTTGAGCGCCGCTTCCAGAAAGTCCTTGTTGATCCAACAAACCCTGAGGAAACCCTGGAGATACTGAACAATATCAAGGAGAAATATGAAGATCACCACCTGGTAAAATATACAGATGATGCCCTTTCTGCCTGTGTTCATCTTACAAACAGGTATATGAGCGATCGTTTCCTTCCTGATAAAGCCATAGACGCTCTTGATGAGGCAGGTTCCCGGGTCCATATCACCAATATTCATGTCCCGGCGGAGATCATTGATATCGAAAACAGGATCGATGAGCTGAAAGGCAAAAAAACAGAAGCCATTAACAGTCAGAAGTTTGAAGAGGCCGCTGAATTCCGTGACCTGGAGCGAAACCTGAACAACGATCTGGATAAAGCCAAAAAGCAATGGGAGGAAGAATCGAAGATTCACCGTGAAATTGTTTCGGAAGAAAATGTTGCTGAAGTGATTGCCATGATGACCGGCATTCCCGTTCAAAGAATTGCCACCAACGAAAGTGAGCGCCTGATCAATATGGAAAAGGATATGGCAAGCTCTGTGATCGGACAGGAAGAAGCCATTCTTAAAGTGGTCAAAGCCATCAGAAGAAACAGGGCCGGACTGAAAGACCCCAATAAACCAATAGGAACTTTTATTTTCCTGGGTCCCACCGGAGTCGGAAAGACGCATCTTGCCAAAGTTCTGGCAAAATATCTCTTCGATACCGAAGAAGCACTTATCAGGGTGGATATGAGCGAGTACATGGAGAAATTTGCAGTTTCAAGGCTGGTTGGTGCCCCTCCGGGATATGTTGGCTATGAAGAAGGCGGACAGCTCACTGAAAAGGTAAGGAGAAAGCCCTACTCTATTGTATTGCTTGATGAAATTGAAAAGGCACATCCGGATGTTTTCCACCTCCTGTTGCAGGTGTTGGATGATGGCGTTCTGACGGACAGCCTGGGCCGTAGGGTTGACTTTAAGAATACAATCATCATTATGACATCCAACATTGGTTCACGGCAGCTAAAAGACTTCGGCCAGGGTGTCGGGTTTTCAACCGAAGCTAAAAGGTCAAGCAAAGCATCGTATACCAAAGGCGTGATTGAAAATGCCCTGAAAAAATCATTCGCACCGGAATTCCTGAACAGGATCGATGATGTTGTCATCTTTGATAACCTTGAAAAGGATGCCATTCACAAGATCATCGATATCGAGCTTAAACAGCTGTATGGAAGGATTCACGGACTGGGTTATAAGATCAAGATAACTAAAAAAGCCAAAGACTATATTGTGGAAAAAGGTTGGGATCCGCAGTTTGGTGCAAGGCCGTTGAAACGTGCAATTCAAAAGTATGTTGAAGATGTGCTGGCAGAAGAAATGATCAAACACAAGCTATCTGAAAATGATATTATTCACCTGGATTATGATGCAAAGACTGACGAGATGAAAGTCAGGATCAGCAAGCCTCCTGCATCAGGATCAAAGAAATCGTCTTAAACTTTATTGCTAAACATGCATATACCGGATCACACATATCCGGACATGGATTTTTATTTCTATGTAGCATATTATATATTTGCAGGCTGAAATTAAAACAAAAACATGGAAAAGGATAAAATCGAAAGTGGTGGTGAGTTTCTGATCAAAGAAACAAAAGCCGCTGATATCTTCATTCCGGAAGAAATGGATGAAGAGCAAAAGATGATCATAGAGACTTGCGAAGGTTTCCTGGAATCTGAAATATTTCCCAATCTTGACAGGATTGATGAGCAGGAAGATGGCCTGATGAGAGGCCTGATCGCAAAAGCAGGTGATCTTGGCTTATTGGGCATTTCCCTGCCTGAAGAATATGATGGGTTCAACCAGGATTTTGTAACCTCCATGCTGGCAAGTGATGCAATGGGAGCCGGTTATTCATTTTCAGTTGCCTATTCAGCACATACCGGGATTGGTACCTTGCCCATACTGTATTACGGAAGTGAAGAGCAAAAGCAGCGTTACCTTCCCAAACTTGTTTCGGGAGAATGGGCAGCCTCCTATTGTCTTACCGAACCCAATGCAGGTTCTGATGCCAATGCCGGCACAACAAAAGCCGTACTTACTGAAGATGGAAAGCATTATATACTGAATGGTCAGAAAATGTGGATCACCAATGGTGGTTTTGCTGATGTTCAGACTGTTTTTGCCAAAATTTACAATGACAGGGTTTACAGTGCTTTTATTGTGGAAAAAGACTGGGAAGGAGTTGTGATCAACCCGGAGGAAAAGAAAATGGGGATCAAAGGATCATCAACTGTACAGATATTCTACAATGATGTGAAGGTTCCTGTGGAAAACCTGCTTGGAAAACGTGGCAGAGGTTTCAGGATAGCCCTGAATATCCTTCATATGGGAAGGATCAAACTCGGCGGTACCGTGCTTGGTGCTGCAAGAAGAGCGATCACACAATCCGTACAGTATGCCAATGAAAGAAAGCAGTTCGGACAGCCCATCTCTAATTTCGGAGCGATCAAATACAAGCTCGCAGAACAGGTGATCCGTACGTTTGCCACCGAATCCGCTGTTTACCGTGTCAGCAGGAACATTGATGAGTCTATCGACAAACTTATGGCTGAAGGCAAGGAAAAGCCTCAGGCCACTATTGAAGGAATTGCACAATATGCCATTGAAGCGGCCCTGCTGAAAGTATTTGGCTCGGAAGCGCTTAATTTTGTGGTAGATGAAGCAGTTCAGATATTCGGCGGAATGGGGTTTTCATCAGAAACCGATGCCGACCGTGCTTACCGCGATTCACGGATCAACAGGATATTCGAAGGCACCAACGAGATCAACAGGCTTCTGGTTGCCGACACCACGATCAAAAAATCCCTGAGGGTTGGTTTTGATGTTGTCAGATACGCCCAGCATGTTGTTAAAGAATCTGATAAGGAAGCTGAAGAAACACTGGAAAAGAAAGGCTGCTATGAAGAAAAAAGACAGTGTACCCGTAACTTTAAGAAAGCTGTTCTTTTTCTTCTGGGAGTGGCCTCAGATGCTTTCCAGCGTGAACTGTTCAATGAACAGGAAGTGCTGAGCAATATTTCCGATGCCATCATGCAGACTTATACCGCTGAATCAAGCATGTTGCGTATTCAGAAACTTGAAGAAATGGGTCATGTTAAGTTTGGCCAGCAGTATAAAGACATCCTTGATGTTATTATTTATGATGCCGCTGATATTATCAGGAAAGCAGGACATGATGCGATAAATTCTTTACCTGAGGAGGTAAAAGACAAGGATGTTATGCTTGACAGGATCGACCTCTTTACAAATGTTGCACCGGTTAATGTAAAAGAAGCGAGAAGAAGGATTGCTGATAAGCTGATTGAGGATAACCGATACAGCTTTTAATGTACAATTCTGTTTTTTTATTTCAGAACACTTTTAGATACTACCAACCTATTCACCTGATTGGTGCCTTCATAGATCATGGAAAGCTTGGCATCCCGCATCATTTTTTCAACAGGGTAGTCACACGAATATCCATCTCCTCCCATAACCTGGACCGCATCGCTGCATACCTTCATGGCCATGTCGGTCGCTAAATACTTCGACATTGCTGATAGCCTTGAAAAATCCTTCTGTTTTGTATCGTAGGCCCATGCTGCTTTCCAAACCAGTGCTTTTGCAGCTTCTATGTCTGTTGCCATATCCGCAAGCATAAATGCGATGATCTGCTGGGCAGCAATAGGTTTCCCGAACTGTATCCTGTTCTTTGCCCACTCCCTTGAGGTATCAAAAGCAGCACGTGCATTTCCCAGGGCAGCCGCAGCAACGCCTGTACGCGTCCTGTCAAAGGTTTTCATGGCAATAATAAAGCCATAGCCCTCCTGCCCGAGTAATGAATCAAGAGGAATTTCCACATCCGTGAATTTGATCTCATTCTGGACTGAAGCCTTTTGCCCCATCTTTTGAAGCCTGGGAAGGATTTCAATGCCCGGAAGATCTGCCCGGATAATAAATGCAGACAGGCTACGCGATCCCCTTTCGGGGTCTGTCATGGCAAATACCGTTATGAATTTGGCAACCTCAGCATTGGTAATAAAACGTTTGTGTCCGTTCAGTATATATTTGTCACCTTTTTTTATCGCAGTCGATTGAATTCCCTGAACATCTGATCCTGCATTTGGCTCAGTCAATGCATAGGCGGCAACTGCTTTATCCTCGATCATTTCTCCATAGATCCTTTTTTTCTGTTCGTCCGTAGCTACCAGATATGTAGGCGTTAAGGCAAGCGTACTTGCATCAATAGAAATACCAATACCGGTGCAGCCATATCCAAGTTCTTCGGATGTAAGCGCACTCTCAAATATACTAAAGCCGTTTCCGCCATACTCAAGAGGTAAAGTGCCGTTGATGATCTTTTCATCATAGGCCGCTTTCACTATTTCCCATGGAAATTCTGCCAGTTCATCCCATTTCTTTCGCTGTGGAATAATCCATCTGTTGGTGAAGTCCTTATACTTTTCAACGATCTCAAGTTGTTTTTTTTCCAATTCAAAGCCTACCATATATACACGAATTAATTAGTTTATTAATAAACATTTTGATTAAGATGATTATACTCAGCCAAGATAGGAAAAAAACGGTTTCTAAGGGATGGAAATTAAAAAAAACCTGAAAATGGGGTAATAAGATAGTGTTGAGTATTCCACCTATGCTAAAGCTTCGGTGTACGCAGTAGGTGTTGAAAGGATACTGCTTCGCAGTAGGGTAAAATCATCTATCTCCTTCTCCTTCGCCTTCAACTTCTTCAATTTTAAAAACTCGAAATTTTCCGGTCTCCCCATACCGCGTAGCGGTTCTTTATGGAAATCAGTCAATTATATTGTGGACTAAAGTCCAGTTTTGAGATTAGATTACTTACCACTGGCTTAAGCCCGGGCTAAGTAATGCAAAGAAAATCAGGGGTTTTACCCCATTATCTTTAAAGCATTACCGGATACCAGTGATTTTAAATTAAATCTTAATTCTTCACTATACACTCCAGATAGGCACTAGCCACTCGGCACTCGGAACTAGGAACTTCCACCCTCTTCTTCCTCGTTTTCAGTGTTGAAGCTTTTATTGTACATGCTCATGGCTTTCTGGCTCATCCCCATGCTTGAGAAACCTCCATCGTGATAAATATTTTGCATGGTGATCTTCCTGCTGAGGTCGGAGAACATGCTGATGCAGAAATTAGCACATTCTGCTGCGTCTGCATTCCCAAGGGGTGACATTCTATCGGTAAAGTCCATCAATCCACCCATGGCCTTCACCCCGCTACCGGCGGTAGTCATGGTGGGTGATTGCGAAATGGTGTTAATGCGGATCTTTTTATCCCGTCCGTAAATGTATCCAAAACTCCTCGCTATGGATTCCAGCAGCGATTTTGCATCGGCCATGTCATTGTAGGCATACAGCGTTCGCTGTGCTGCAATGTAGGAAAGCGCTACTATAGATCCCCAATCGTTGATAGCATCGAGCTTATTGGCTACCTGGAGCATTTTATGAAAGGAAACAGCAGATATATCAAGTGTTTTTCTGTAATAATCATAGTCAACATCATTGTACACCCTTTTCTTCCTTACGTTCAAGGACATTCCGATTGAATGCAGCACAAAATCAACTTTTCCGCCCAGGAATTCCATGGATTTGTTAAACACTTCGTTCAGGTCCTTAAGGCTGGTAGCATCAGCCGGGATCACCAGTGAATCACATTTTTCAGCAAGTTCATCGATCTGTCCGAATCTTTGTGCTGAAAGGGTATTTGAGAGGGTAAAAGTCGCCCCTTCCTCCCTGGCCCGTTCAGCTACATGCCATGCAATGGATTTATCGTCCAGGGCTCCAAAAATGATCCCTTTTTTCCCTTTCAATAAGTTGTAAGCCATATCAAGTGTATTCAAGGTTCAATAGTTTGCTATTTTATTGAGGGCTTAAAGCCTAAAAGCTCCTTTGCCGTTTCCTTTGCTGAGCTACTAACATTCTCATTACTAAGCATGGCGGCTATTTCATCCACCCTTTCACTATCGGATAAACACATGAGGCCGGATACAGTTCGATCCTCAGCATATTTTTTAAACACTTTAAAATGTTCATTTGCCTTTCCGGCGATCTGTGGCAGGTGTGTAATCGCGATCAGTTGCATATGCACAGACATTCCAGTGAGCACATCCCCCACTTTCCCGGCAATCTCACCTGAAACGCCCATATCGATCTCATCAAGGATAATGGTCGGGAGCAAGTTTTTTCTTGTGATCAGTGATTTGACAGCCAGCATAAGGCGTGATAATTCCCCTCCTGAGGCAATCCTGGAAATTGCAGCAGGGGGTGTCCCCTGGTTGGCTGAGAACAGAAATTCAATCCTGTCCCTGCCTGTGGGTGTAAAGTCTTGCTGTCCTTTCAAATCTACCTTCATCACAGCTTTTTCCATACCCACCTGCCTCAATATCTTCCCGATCTCTTTCTCTATTTCAGGGATGGCCGCTTCCCTTCTTTTTCTTAATTCATCTGAAAGCTTTAGCAAGTCATGCTGTGCAGCTCCCAGCTCTTTCTTTAATTGAATAATTTCCGCATCCAGTGAATGTATCCTGGAAAGTTGTTCCGCAAGTTCATCGCGTATCAACAAAAGCTCCCTTATCTCATTTACTTTATGTTTTTGCAGCAAGGCATAGATCAGGTCAAGCCTGCTGCTGACTTTTTCAAGTTGGGCCTGATCAAAGCTGATGCTTTCCACTAGCTGTTCAAGGCCTGTACTGATATCTTTCAATTCAATATTGGAGCTTTCCAGTCTCCGGTGCAATTCCCCTATCTCCTGATGATAATCAGAGATACTGCCGGTGAGGGATACAACTTCTGCAAGATGCTCAAGAAGGTTATTATCTGAGATATTCAGGATTTGAATGGCCTGGAAAAGCCTGGATTTGATCTCCTCTGCATTAGACAGCACCTTTAATTCTTCTTCAAGTTCCTTTTGTTCATCTTCCAGCAGTCCTGCGCTTTGGATTTCTTCAAAACGGAAGTTTGCATAATCTTCTTCAGCACGGATTTCCACTTCGCGTGAGAGCAGCCCTTCAAGTTTTTCAGAACTGTTTTTGTAAGCCCTGAAACTCTTTGCATAAGAACTCAGCAATGCCCTGTTATCCGCATAATTATCGACCACTGCCAGCTGAAATCCTGATTCATTCAATGTCAGGGCCTGATGCTGTGAATGAATATTTACAAGCCGTTCTCCCAGGGCCTTCATGACCGGTAGAGTAACCGGCGTATCATTGATAAAGGCCCTTGATTTGCCTTGTCTGCTGATCTCCCTTCTAAGCGTAACATAATCTTCATAATCAAGCTCATGCCCTTCGAAAAAGCCTTCCAATTCATAGGTGTCAATGGCAAACACTCCTTCGATAATACATTTTTTATCCTTGTCGAGCAATACATCAGTATCAGCTCTTTTTCCGAGTATCAGTGAAAGTGCACCAATCAGAATGGATTTACCGGCTCCCGTCTCACCAGTAATAGCCGTAAAACCTGATTGGAAATCAATTTCCAGCTGATGGATGAGGATATAGTTCTCTATGGAAAGATGAGTAAGCATGTATAATAGCGGTTCGTAAAATCCAATGCAAAGATATGCATATTGGAAAACATAGATAAGAATAAAAAATCTTTGAAATTGATTATCCTCGGGGCAAGTCACGAGGAATCATTTGATTGAATGTAGAATGGCACGGAATTCAATGAATCCGAAAAAAATCAGTTCAGAATTTCTTCGTATTTAGAAGCCTGGGCAGGATCCAGTTTTTTCAACATGTTCACAGCCCTGGTCTTTTCGGTGGCACTTCCTTCTGAAAAGACATTGATAAACTCATCCCCCTTGGCGTCCATAATAATTTGCAATCCAAACAGGTTAGGCCAGTTGTTCTTCAGCTGAATAAGATAATCCATGCTTTTTAATATGCTGGCACGTCCTTTTGCCGCATCATTATACATTACATCCAGTCCGAGGCGATGATATTCATACATGAATTTTCTCAATTGCTGGTATGACGGGTTCATGAAGTTCTCTACAAGCCAGAACCTGTTTTTTTGGCTTTCAAAGGATTTCCATCCTCTTGCATTTGCACTTTGTGAGGAAGTTACAATGCTTTCGGCCTTTTCAAAATAAGGTGTTCCACCATAAAGCATATAACTGTCGAAGTCGAGGCCCAGGAAGAAATATATATAATATGCCAGGACAGAGGTAAGATTTGAAGAAAAAGAATTTTCAACAAAATCCAGCGGCTGATATTCAACATAAACAAATTTGAACTCCTTATCTATATAATTCATGGTGGTAGAATTATAAGCTGAATTGAAGATAGGACGTTTCAGCGCGATATTCAGTTCTGCATCAAATTCGTCTGACGAAATCCTGTTCGTAATATTAAGCAATATGGTACACTCAACCCGCTCTTCAATTCTGAAATTGTAATTGGTCCATTTCCGGTTGTTCATAAATTCAAAGATGGCAGTGCGAAGTGTCTCGAATACTTTTTTATCGGTTCCTTCCACCTGCTGCGTGTTTATTTGCACATCGCAGTATATTTCCTGGGTATAGACCTGGGAAAAGACCAGTAATCCTAAAATGAACAATGCTACCTTTCTATGCATGCTATGTGGATTAAACAATAGAATTATTTTTAGTTAAATCTCTGATCTTATCAACTATATCGACTGCTACATCAAGCTTTAATTTAAGGTCGTATTCAAATTGTTCCTTATCTTTTGTAATGATCGTGACCTTATTGGTTTCAACACCAAATGCAGCTCCTTCGTCTTTTGGAGAATTTAAAATGATCATGTCCAGGTTTTTCCTTTCCAGCTTTTTCAGGGCGTTTGCAAGCTGGTTTTCTGTTTCCAGTGCAAAGCCGGCAAAAAACTGTTCCGCTTTCTTTTTCTTCCCCATCCCGGAAAGGATATCCCTTGTTGCTTTTAGTTTAATATTCAGACTATCACCTGATTTTTTGATTTTCTCCACTTCAATGTGTTCAGGTGTATAATCAGCAACTGCTGCAGCCATCACAATGATATCAGCATCAAGGAAATACTTCATACAAGCCTCATGCATTTCTGCTGCCGTGGTCACATCCACCTGCCTGATGTTTTCATTTGCAAGGCTGCAACTGCTTGGTCCGGTGACCAGTATGACTTCTCCTCCCCTCTCAGCAAATTCATCTGCAATGGCAAAACCCATCAATCCTGATGAGTGATTGCCAATATAGCGAACCGGATCAATGGATTCATGTGTAGGTCCTGCAGTGACCATGATCTTTTTGCCGGCAAAATCCCATTCTCCTGCAAAATGATCTTTGATCAGTGCAACAATATTTTCCGGTTCTTCCATCCTTCCTGCTCCACATAGACCGCTGGCCAACTCTCCTTCAGTGGGGGCGATCAGGTGATTGCCAAATTCCTGCAGTAGCTTTATATTATGCACCGTAGAAGGGTGCTTGAACATGTCAAGATCCATGGCTGGTGCGAAGAAGACAGGGCATTTGGCTGAAAGGTATGTGGTTAGCAGCAAATTATCAGCGATGCCATTGGCCATTTTACCCAGCGTATTGGCAGTAAGAGGTGCGATCAGCATCAGATCCGCCCATAATCCGAGCTCTACATGACTGGTCCATTCTCCATCTTCAGGCTTGAAGGAATGTGTGAACACCGGGTTGCCTGATAGCGTGGATAATGTAAGTGGTGTGATGAAATCCCTGGCAGAGGGGGTCAATAATATCTGCAACTGCGCTCCTTCTTTAATAAGCAGGCGGATAAGGAGGGGTATCTTGTAGGCCGCAATGCTCCCACTTACCCCGATAATGATCTTTTTATCTTTCAGCATAAAATGCCTCCTGATATCTTACTGTTCTTTAGCTTCTTCCTCAAGTTCTTCGTGAGGATCTCTGAAATATATCTGTGAATTCAAAAATTCATGAATTGAGATCAGGGTGGGCTTAGGAAGATGTTCATAAAACCTGGCAATCTCAATCTGCTCCCTGTTTTCAAATATCTCCTCAAGATTATCGGTGGGTGTGGCAAATTCCGCAATCTTCCTGTTCAATTCTTCCTTCATCTCCAGTCCGATCTGGTTAGCCCTTTTTGATAAAACCGATACCGATTTGTAAATATTTCCGGTTTGCTCGTAAAACCTGTGTTTGTCCCTTGTTACAGCTGTTGTTTCTGTTTTTACTTTCTTATAATCCATTTCAAATGTGTTTTCTTCTTAATTAGATAACTCATCCATTGCATTTTTATGCATGGATTTTAACTCACGGTGATATTTTGTTTCAGGAAAAAGATAGATAATATCATTGTAGATCTCTATTGCTTCCTGATACCTTTCATCCTGCTTTTCATCCACACTGTATATGGCATAGAAATAATAGGATTTCATAATAAAGTACAGGATCAGCTCCCTGTTACGGGAATCCGGGAAATCCCGGGTAACATTTTCAAGGGCCGTAATAGCTGCCTTGTAATGTCTTGTTTTATAGTATTGTATCCCTATTTCAATTGCTTTCTTTTCCAGTTTTTCCCTCAACTCATCAATAACAGCGTTGCAACTTCCAATGCTGTCACTATTAGGATACATATTGATGAAAAGCTGCATTTCCTTGATGGCTTCATACGTATTGGTCTGATCCAGACTAAAACGCGGCGAGTCAAGGTAATAGCAATAGGCATTCAGGTACATGCTTTCCTCTGCTTTCGGATTGGAGGGATAGTTTTGGGCAAATCTTTTAAAATAATAGCTGGCAAGCAAATAATCGCCCTGCTGATAATAACAGTTGGCATAGTAAAAATTGATGCTTTCAAGCCTCTCAGTCCCCCTGTAAATGGCGATCAATTGGTCAAAAAGTTGAATGGCCCTGTAATAATCACCCTTTTCATAATAATCAACGGCAGCCTCATACTTCATATCATTGTCATTACTCTTCAATATCCGTGAATGCTTCGAGCATGAAGCTAAGAGCAATACAGTCAGTATAATCAAGCCGAAAAACCACCTTCTGAACATGCCGGCAAAAGTAAGTTAATTTAATGAAAAATAAAAACGTATAAGATCCCGGATTATTATGACAATGAAATTATTGCCTGTATCTTATAAATTAATACATTTGCATAGATTAATTATTAACCAATAAATAATAAGCGTGGATCTTTTTGAGAAAGTATTGAATAGCTTCGGTCCCATAGGGAAATACCGTGATCAGGGAGAAGGATATTATTTTTTCCCAAAATTAGAAGGTGAATTATCGAACAAAATGATGTTCATGGGCAAGGAAAGGCTTGTCTGGAGTCTTAACAACTATCTTGGACTGGGAAATCATCCCGATGTAAGGAAGGTTGATGCGGATGCAGCAAAAGAATGGGGCCTGGCATACCCAATGGGTGCCAGAATGATGTCAGGCCACACAAAGTATCACGAACAACTGGAACAGGAACTTGCAGATTATGTTGGAAGAGAATCCTCCTACCTTCTGAATTATGGCTATATGGGAATGGTTTCTATCATTGATGCTATGGTAGACAGGAAAGACGTGATTGTATACGATTCAGAAGCACATGCCTGTATTATTGACGGTATGAGATTGCACATCGGAAAACGTTTCGTATACCCACATAATAATATTGCAAACTTTGAGAAACAACTGGGCAGGGCAAAGAAAATTACGGACCAGAGCGGGGGTGGTATTCTTGTTATCACAGAAGGGGTTTATGGAATGTCGGGCGGCCTGGGAGATCTCAAAGCCATCTGTAAACTGAAAGAAAAATATGAATTCAGGTTATTGGTAGATGATGCACATGGTTTTGGCACCATGGGCCCGACGGGTGCCGGTACCGATGAGCACTTTGGCGTACAGGATCAGGTGGATCTGTACTTCGGTACTTTTGCAAAAGCCATGGCTGGAATCGGCGGATTTGTTGCCAGCAGCAAGGAGATCATAAGATATCTGAAATACAACCTTCGTTCACAGATCTATGCCAAATCCCTTCCCATGCCCATGGTGATTGGAGCGCTTAAAAGACTGGATATGATACGCAGCGGTTCAGAGCATAGAGATAAACTCTGGACTATCGTAAATGCGCTTCAGAAAGGATTGCGAGACAAAGGTTTCAACATTGGAGACACAGGATCTCCGGTAACACCTGTTATTCTTGCCGGTGGTGTGCCTGAAGCGACCCATATCACCTATGACCTTCGTGAAAAATATAACATTTTTTGTTCTATTGTCGCCTACCCGGTGGTACCCAAGGGGGTTATTCTCCTCAGACTTATCCCTACTGCTGTTCATACCCTTGAAGATGTGGATTATACCATCAAGGCTTTTAGCGATATCAAAGAGAAACTTGATAAGGGTGAATATGCTGAAGGAGGAATGAAGGGTGTTGTTGTCGAATAAGAGGTAAACGATCTTGAAAAATTTACCTGAGCTTGTTTCAAGCCTGAGTAATTACCATGCCTGCAGTAAGGAAGAAATATTCTTTTTTTTATCGTATCTACAGAAGGTTACGATATCTGAGATATGTTAAAAAGCTCAGAAGAAAAGAAAAAAAAGAATATGAGTTAAGCGCGAGGGAAGGATCAAAAGAACACAGAACAATAGCCAAAGAACAGCTCAGGTCCGACCACCTTGCTGCAAAGCAAAGGCGTATTTATGACAGGCAGCAGAAAAAACAGGCAAAGCATGTCATAAAGCTGGAAAGAGAACAGGACCTGAGTAATAATGCCCAACATTACCAGGCTGTTTCGGAGGAAAGAAAAGCCCTGAAGATCAGGGAGCGCAATTATCGCCGCAAGCGCAGAAAGAGGCTGGCAATTTTCTTTATTAAGGCTTGTCTCAGAAATACAGGAAAAACCATCCGGAGGATGAATCCTGCAAGGATACCCGTTCTTATACAGTATTTAAAGTATAACAGGCGGCAAATTAAAGTGTTGTTGATCATATGCATTCATTCAACTCTATTGTTCACGGCAGCCTATTTACTGATCTATCTCATCTCTCTTGTAACATCGGCTATTGCCGGTGTATTCTTCGATTACCACTCTATTATATATTTTAATGAAGTATTTTGGCTTGTAAAACCAGATCAATGGTATGGTGATTCCGTTACAATGATCTACTCTTCAGGCCCGGTAGCAGCTGGGATCATTGCAGTTTTTCTGGCAATTATTTTCACCTATATCCATACCGACAAAAACCTGACAAAAGTTTTCTTCTTGTGGAGTTTCATACATGGGTTCAATGCATTTTTCGGATCCTTGCTGATCGGCAGTATGTTTGGAAAAGGCTTTGGGTATGCCATCATCTGGTCATACATTTCAGATACTGAAAAAGTGATCTATACCATCATCTCGATCACCGCCCTGATCTTATTGGGAGTTTTTACGACGAAATCCTTTCTTATTTCTGCAAACACCTATTTTCCAAAACTTGAAAGGAATCGGCAGAAGCCTTTTATCTGGGCACAGGTAATCCTCCCCTTCCTGTTTGGAAATATATTGATCGCTCTTGTTATGCTACCTAAATTATTGTTTTATGAGATAACGGTGTCTCTGACACTTCTGATCACAATCGTTTCTATTGCCATAGCTTTCCGCTATCACCCGTCGCTCTACTTCGAAGAGGAAACAATCAAGGTAAGGCTTAGCATGAAAATCGTCCTTTATGTGCTGGCTTTTATATTTCTTTACAGGAGTATTTTGGGGATTGGACTTCCTGTTGGATAAACTTAGGAAGTTCCGAGTTCCTAGTGCCGAGTTCCTAGTGCCGAATGCCTAGTGCCGAGTTCCGAGTGCCAAAGTGAAGTGTAGAGTGTCTAATTACCCAACACCTAACACCTTTATCATTTTACAACCGCAAACTTTCTCTGAAACTGTTTTCCTTCCTGTTCCATAAGCATGATATAGGTTCCGGCTTGCAGTGAGCTGATATCAATAAAATTTACAGTTGCTGAAGCAGCGGATACAGTCTGCAAAAGTTGTCCGCCCATGGTAAAAATTTTAATTGCAGATACAGGCTTTGCACTTTTCACCCTGATATATCCAGCACTTGCCGGATTTGGGTAGATGGAAAATACTTCATCATTCAGCTCTTCAACATCACTAAATGCATCAACCAATTCAACATCAAGTATGGTCGCCTGCAAATTGTTTATCACTACATTTTCAAAAACTTGCGTGTAATATCCGGATGCCTTGAAACGAATGTTGTATGTGCCTTCGTGTAGCAATCTGCTATAATTTCCTTCGGGCAGGGAAGAATATACCCAGGAGCTGTCAGACTCATGGCCAACTGCATATATCTCAGCCACAAGCGGGTCACCGTTAGCCGAATCTGTAATCCTGCCTTTTAGCCCATACATTCCCTGTTCCATATAGTTCAGAAATGACCTGTAATTGTAATCCCAGTGGTCCGGAAGCTGGTTAGCGGGCAATAGTTTTGTATCGGATATTTCCAGTGTGAACTCCCTTCCCTGATGAAAATAGGTCATATAATCCTGCCTGCCGCCGGCAATGCTATACCATTGATATCCATTGGTAATTCCATTATCAAATCCGTTCATATATCCCAGAGGGGCATTTACATGAACGGAGTCTGCATATTCACGGCACACATACACCCACCAGTCATCATCCGCAGCCAGTTGTGCCCAGGTGTCCCACGGATAATTGCATACTTCTGCACCTCCATGAATGTTGGCGCTCATCACGAAGTGATGTTCTTCTGCAAAGGCCATAAAGTTCATTGTTTCTATCTGCCACTCATTTCCGTCAGGGTGGGGTCCGTCTTCCGGGTCGGGATAATTCCTGTTCAGGTCGACATTGTGCGCATTATAGCGGGTTGCACCGTAAATGTTTGAATTTCCGACATGATATGCACCATCAGGATTTGCCAGCGGATTGATATATATGTCGATCTCATCGACCATATTGGTCAGCCTGGGATCTATACCGTAGCCATTTAGCAGGTAATCAATCAGTCGAAGCATTAATACATAGCCGGTGGTTTCATCTCCATGCATGGTTGATGTATACAGGAATTCAGGTTCTCCTTCTGCCAATCCTACATTGTCAGATATCCTTGCAACAAGCAATTCCCTGCCTTCGTACGTATTCCCAATACTGAAAACATCGCAAATATCAGGGAAGTCGGCTTCAAACTGGTACATCATGTCTACATAGGCATCATAGGTGGGGTAAAAATCCCAGGATGCTATTTCCTTATTATTTACCTGATCCAACATTCTTGGCTGGATCAGGGTGCCAGGATGTTGCAGTATTTTATACTCAAAACCCAGTAAAAGGAATTCAGAAAATTCCTTCTTGTTCGCGTAGGAGAACACCTGCAGATCATCACTGATATTATCGATGGAGACCAATCGTGAAAGTGCCTCAATGTCTGTGTCAGCATGAATGGAAAAAGTAAAATACACCTCTCCCCTATCCTTGAATATCTCCCCGATGTCCTGGGCAGGACAAAGTGCTGTTAATGTAGCGAGTACGATCAGAAGTAATGTTTTTCTTAGCATGGCTTTGGTTTATTTACTTGCAAAAATAGTGATTTGGATTGAGATGGGGAAATTACAATATACAATTTACAATGTACAATGTACAATATACAATGTACAGTATACAATATTGCAGGCTTAGTTGTAATTTTTGAGCAGTGAAGCAAGCTTATTGTAAGTGGCTTTATTTGCTTTTACGAGCGGCAACCTGAGATTATTGCTGATGATGCCCATCGCATCGAGTGCTGCCTTGATGCCGGCCGGATTGCCATCTTCAAACAGTGCCTCTATGATCTCAATTAGTGCATAATGAATCTTGCGTGCTTCTTCATATTTTCCGTTCAGTGATAAATTTACCATGCGGGAAAACTCAGTCGGGAAAGCATTGGCAACCACAGAGATTACACCATCAGCACCGAGTGCCATCATGGGA
>JABMQZ010000268.1 GCA_013202965.1 Bacteroidota bacterium
AGCGAGCAAAAGGCTGAGGCAATGTTGCAAATTTGGCAGTAATCGTATCTGGCCTTCTGGGAGGAGGAAGAACCAACTGGACCTTTTCTATATTCTTGTATCTCATTTACTCTAAGAGAATATACTAGATTCTAAAAACCTTTTGTTACTTTATACACCCATATAGGGTGGATAAAAACCACAAATTATAATTATTATAGTGAACATTTAGCTCACGTTAAACATCATTATAGTTTTCTGCCAATTTTATTTAATAAGAAAACTTTTAGTATAGCTATCACATACAAAACTGCAAAACAAATATTTAATAGATAGCCCCCGAATTCTACCTCAAAAAGAAAAACGAAGAAAAAATATACAACCGGAATGCTAATAATTGATAAAATATAATTTTCGATTTTTAAATAATTGTCTTTAGACTTAACAAGGGTAGAAACAATAAGGAAGAGACTAAACACAAGGGAAAGAATGACCGGAGTGTAATTGAATAACGAAACAGAATCTATACGACTCATGGTTTCTTCTATAAGAACCAAAACCATAATAAACGAATAAATAATTAGAGCAGACCATTGTATCAAGCTAATGGTTAATTTCCCGAATTTAAACTTTCCAAATTTCAAAATAAATAGGAAAAGGGATAAGATTAAGGGTAAGCCTACAACAAAAAATGACGGCCAAAAAGGGATGTTGTTGCTCCATATATCCCAAAAATATTCCTTTGGCCTTATCCCCCAAATATAGGGAAAGAATACTGAAATGATAAACAAGGATACAAAAACAATTTCCACTATTCTAAATATCCGCAGATGAAATACTGTCGGATGTTTCATCATGATATAATTTATTGGTTTTTAGAATTTTTAAGAAAATATTCTACCATAATTTAACCTAAAATTAGCCTAAAAATAATGAAAAGTCAAGAAAGCATAATGAAAAAACATTATTCCCTACATCAGTATCCCAAAACCAATTGATAAATCGTCAATCTAAAACAATTGTGGTCAGGAGAAATCCGTTCCGTGCTGCAACTTCCGCAAAGAAGGGGAGCGACAAAAAAGGGGCGCACGCCTTGACCACCGAAGTTTTAACGAAGGTGGAGAGTGCAGCCCCTTTTTTGATATACAATTTACAGTTTACAATTTACATTATTCGAAGTTTCTGCTCCGCCAGTTAAGCACTACCGATCATCCTGCATCGTCCTCCGAAGCTTCAGCGAAGGAGGAAATGGAGCAACTCGATGCGGTGGAAGGACCTCCATCAATAAAGCTCCAAACCATCAAGTTCCAAATTCCTTCCCCATTCTTATTCTTATTCCTTGCTTTGCAACCCGTGCGCCTACGCTGAAGCTTCAGCGCAAGCGTAAGTCTATCCATTTTCGCTAAAGCTTCAATGGACGAAGAACGAAGGGGTGTTCCTCTGCTTTGCCCTACGAAACTTTTCATCCTTCGCTAAAGCTTCTGATGATGAAAAGTGAAGGTGGGTTCTTTATTCATACCCGCTGCCCCGGCTGCATTTGGGGGGATTAAAAACCGGTGGTTTATTTGGTCACTAAACCAGAATTACCAAGCATTTTCAAAACGTTCAGCGGCTAAACCCCAGCGTTAAAATATTCAACTTTATCAAGTACCTGTATGATTCATCCTTGATATTTAGGTAAGTTTTTTGTAACTTTGGAAGGTATATTGAATAGAAATTCAATAGTGAATAAAACCAAAGGAAAATGAAAAAGTTTTTACTAATCTGTTTATTAATGCTTTTTTTTAATGGTCTTTCAGTTGGCCAATCTTATCAGAAATTCATAAATGATCAATTATTCTGGGATGTTGCTGTTGCTGAAATGGGATATATATGCGGACCATATAGTGATTTTGGCCCTTGGCGGTACAAATTCAATGGTGATACAATCATAAATAATACCAATTATTCCAAAATTATTGGGTTTGAACATTTCTCGATAAATCATCCATCACCACCGAAATGTGAACCATTTTATGTAGATACAATTTCTACATATATCCCTCTTATTTTTCTAAGAGAAGACACAATTAACCGAAAAGTCTATCGGTATGATAGCTACCTTGATCTTGAAACACTATGGTATGATTTTAATGCTGAACAGGGCGATACTATAATTTATCCAAACTACGGCCCCTTTATTGTAGATACTGTTTTTGATATAATCACAAATGATGGGGTGAATCGAAAATATTTTGAATATTATGGTGAATGGGGTGGATTTTATATTGAAGGATTAGGTGGTGTTGGAGGTCTATTTAACGAACCATTCTATTATTTTGAAGCTGGACCTTGGTTAATGTGTGTTAAAGACCATCAAGGTCAAATAATATGGGGGACTGATTGTTATGATTTCACGACAAATATATCTTCCCCAGTATCATCAAATCCTCTGTTTAAAGCATATCCCAACCCAGCCCAATCAACCATAACCATTGAACTGCCAGCACAACCATCAAATAACACAAACCTGACCATATTAAACACAAATGGCCAGCAACTCATCAACCAACCAATATCTGAACCTCAAACCGAAATCAGCCACCTTCCCACCGGCATTTACATTGTCAAAGTCTGGAACGACAAAGATGTGATGGTTCAGAAGGTAGTCAAGCAATAAAAAAGCAATTCTATTGATATGAAATGTATTAAACTGATGCTAAGTTTAGTTTTTGTTGTCATATTAACAATAGGAGGAAAGGGTCAAGAAATAATTACACGCCAAATACAAGATCCTAAAACAGAAATTGACATCAGCAACCTACCTGCCGGCATTTACATTGTTAAAGTTTGGAATGACAAAAATGTGATGGTTCAGAAGGTGATCAAAGAATAATTTGGCTGCAACTTCAGCAAAGAAGGGGAGCAACACTAAACATTTAAACGACTGTAATAAAAACGATTACGGTCGTTTTTTTATATCCTGGTGTAACTATGGTGTATTTATTTGCCATTTATGCGTCATCAAAATATTTTAGTCTAAAAGCTTGTGTATAAATATTTCTAAACGGTTCTTTTATCCTATCGTCTGTAATACCCATTAATAGTCAATATTGATGATATATGTCAAATATTATATGTCTCCATTGCAATATATTATGTTAAAGAACTGTTAAATGAACAAAACAATACCCAACCTTGTTATTGTGTTTGTACATTTGTAGCCACACTGGATAAGAATTGAAAAAGGTACAATACATATTATTCGCAATCTTCTTCACAGTATTAACCGTGGGAGTAAGCATTAGCAGGCATTATTCAGGCGGTGAACTTTATTCTATTGCCTTATATGGTGAGGCTACATCATGCTGTGAAGTGCCTGGCGATTGTTGTGACGATGAAACTGATGTAATCCAATTTACTGCCGATTATGTATTTTCATTAAGTACCACGTTAGATCATAGTGAAACAGTCATCGATTTATTTACGGATTACACATTTTTCTTATTACCCCAATTTGATAACGTGGATGATATTGCCAGGATTTATTATCCGGTTGATTCTCATCCTCCCCGAGAGACAGGCACTTATCTCTCCGAAATCCAAGCATACCTTTTATAGTTTTTGAATTTTAATTTGAGGGTTATAGTCTTGCTCAGTCAAGAAACTATAGGTCCCATCGTACAATTAAAATTCATAATGACTATAATTTATTGGTATGTTAAACAAAACAATCAAGTTCTTCTTAGAAAATAAGCTGGTAGTATTCCTTGTTATTGTCACCTTGGTGTCCTGGGGTCTTATATCGTCGCCGTTCAGTTGGGAAACAGGATTTTTGCCAAAAGATCCGGTTCCTGTTGATGCTATCCCAGATATAGGTGAGAACCAGCAAATCGTTTATACAGAATGGCCCGGCAGATCTCCTCAGGATATAGAAGACCAAATCTCTTACCCTTTAACAACGGCACTTCTTGGCATCCCTGGGGTTCAGACAATTCGTAGTAACTCCATTTTTGGGGTATCAAGCATTTATCTCATATTTGAAGAGGGAATAGAGTTCTACTGGAGTAGAACAAGAATACTTGAAAAACTAAACTCATTACCTGCAGGCACGTTGCCCGAAGGTGTAACACCTTCTCTCGGACCGGATGCAACAGCACTTGGCCAAATTTACTGGTATACCCTTGAGGGAAGAGATAAGGAGGGCAATCCAAATGGTGGCTGGGATCCTCACGAGTTACGTACGATCCAGGACTTTTATGTAAAATATTCTCTGACAGCAGCAAAAGGTGTCGCAGAGGTCGCCTCGATAGGTGGTTTTGTAAAGGAGTATCAGATAGATATTGATCCCAATGCCATGAAAGCACATGGGGTTACTGTAGCTCAAATAATGCAAGCAGTTAAGAACAGCAACCTTGATATTGGAGCTCGGACGATAGAGTTTAATAGGGTTGAATACCTGATAAGGGCGATTGGATATATTAAAAGCCTTGAAGACCTTGAAAAAAGTGTAGTAGCAGTCAAGAACAATGTCCCGATCAGGCTGAAAGATGTAGCTAAGGTCCACTTTGGACCTGCCACCAGGCGTGGTGGCCTTGATAAGGGAGGCTCAGAAGCAGTTGGTGGTGTAATTGTGGCCAGATATGGTGCTAACCCCCTGGAGGTAATCAATAATGTTAAACTGAAAATTGAAGAGATCGCTCCCGGCTTGCCATCAAAAACTTTAGGTGATGGCTCAATTTCAAAAGTCACCATTGTTCCATTTTACGACCGCACCGGATTAATAAAAGAAACTCTTGGCACTCTGGAGGAGGCCTTAACCCTGGAAATACTGATCAGTATCATCGTGGTGCTGGCTCTTGTGATTAATCTTCGGGCATCGTTTCTTATATCCAGCATATTACCTATAGGGGTTTTAATAACATTCGTTGCAATGCGGCAATTTGGAGTGGATGCAAATATAGTAGCACTTTCAGGTATTGCCATTGCAATTGGTGTGATGGTTGATGTGGGGATCGTGTTCACTGAAAACATTATCCGACATCGAGATTTGCCTGGAAATATTGGTGCTTCAGGAAAAAAATTATTGCAGATAATATATGAGTCCACTATAGAGGTAGCTCCGGCAGTTATTACAGCTGTAGCTACTACCATAGTTAGCTTTCTTCCGGTTTTTGCCATGGAGGCAGCAGAAGGAAAACTTTTCAGACCCCTGGCATATACCAAAACATTTGCCATGTTAGCAGCATTGCTGATCGGTTTGGTAATCATTCCTACATTGGCACATCTAATATTTTCGATAAAGCTTAATAGAGCAAAATTCCGTCAGTCTCTTTATATAATATTGGTGCTGGCAGGCTTATCTTTTATTTATTTCGAGAGATATATGGTATCCCTGGCACTGATTCTCTATGGGATCAATAATTTTTTCGAGTATAAATGGAAAGGCAATCACCGAAAATATGTCAATATCATTAATGTCGCAATATTATTACTCGCAGTTATATATTTTCTCAGCTATAAATGGATGCCTCTTGGGGCCCAAAATAGTGAATTTGGCAACCTTCTTTTTGTCATCATCATAATTGCGATCGTTCTAGGTTTGCTGATGTTAGTGGTTACCTTCTATTCTAGGATACTAAATTGGTCGCTGGCAAACAAATGGAAATTTTTGAGCCTGCCCATAGCAGTGCTTTTATTTGGTGTTTTTTCCTGGCAGGGATCCGAAAAACTATTCGGTTTCTTACCTGAATCACTAAAAAGCTCATCACTATTTTCTGGTATTAGTAAAACCTTCCCCGGGATAGGAAAAGAATTTATGCCAGCATTAGATGAGGGATCTTTTTTACTGATGCCCACCACCATGCCGCACTCCGGTATTGAGGAAAACCTGGAAGTGATCAGGATACTTGATAAAAAGGTCAATGCGATCCCCGAAGTTGAAAACGTAGTTGGTAAATGGGGAAGGGTAAATTCTGCACTTGATCCGGCTCCTATTTCTATGTACGAAAATGTGATCAACTATAAATCTGAATATATTCTCGACGATGATGGCCACAGGGTGCGTTTTAAAGTAGACAACTACGGAAAATACATTTTGACCGATAGTACTGTGTATGACCCTGGGAAAGATGACCATAGAGATATCGGGAAGGAGATGCTGGTCCCTGATTCACAGGGCGAATATTTTCGTCAATGGCGGGATCATATTAATTCTCAAAATGATATTTGGGAAGAGATTGTTAAAAGTTCGAATATACCAGGATTGACCTCTGCACCCAAACTACAACCGATCCAAACACGCTTGGTTATGTTACAGACTGGGATGCGTGCCCCAATGGGAATAAAAGTGTTTGGCCCTGATCTTGAAAGCATTGAACAAGTAGGATATCAACTTGAAAATCTTTTAAAGGATGTGGAAGGCGTTGAGCCTATGTCAGTCTTCGCTGATCGTGTGGTAGGAAAACCTTATTTGGAAATCAATATTAACAGAGAGGCTATTGCCAGATATGGTATAAGTATAAAAGAATTTCAGACTCATATCAGTAGTGCTATTGGGGGAATGCAACTCACTTCAACCGTGGAAGGACGGGAGAGGTTTCCTGTCCGTGTACGCTATTTGAGAGAATACCGGGATAAGCCCGAGGACCTTTTAAAGATACTTATTCCTTCACCGACCGGAGTACAGGTCCCTCTTGGTGAACTGGCAGATATTACATATACCAGAGGACCACAACTTATTAAGAGCGAGAATACATTTCTTGTTGGTTATGTAATCTTCGATAAAAAAGATGGATATGCTGAAGTAGATGTGGTGGAGAAGGCCCAGGAATATTTAGATGAAAAAATAGATCAGGGAATACTTGAAATACCTGCCGGAGTTAATTATAGGTTTACCGGGAATTATGAAAATCAGATAAGGGCAACCAAGCGCTTACTCATTGTTATACCGATATCCCTCATCGTGATTTTCCTGATCCTTTACTTCCAGTTCAGATCAGTAACAGGGGCTGCTCTAATCTTTTCAGGGATATTGGTTGCTTTTTCAGGTGGGTTTATAATGCTATGGTTTTATGGTCAGCAGTGGTTTATGAATTTCACAATTGCCGGCATGAATATGCAGGATATGCTACAGGTTCATCCGATCAATCTGAGCGTTGCAGTATGGGTTGGCTTCATAGCACTTTTCGGTATTGCTACAGATGATGGAGTCTTGATTAGCACATATCTTAAACAACTATTTGATAAAAAGAAGCCATCTTCTGTTGTAGAGGTGAGATCGATGGTTCTTGAAGCCGGAATGAAACGTGTCAGGCCTGCAATGATGACCACTGCTACCACAATTATTGCCTTACTGCCTGTTCTTACTTCAACCGGAAAAGGGTCTGATATTATGGTCCCCATGGCCATTCCAACAGTTGGTGGCATGTTGATAGCAACCCTAACAATATTTGTCGTTCCTGTACTATATAGTATGTGGCAGGAAAAAATTGTGAAAAGGAATATTACTAAAGAAAGGGAGGTGTAAAATGAGATTCAGAATCACAATAATTGCAATTATCTTCATGATGAGTGGAGGGCTATTTGCCCAGGATATTTTATCCTCTTATCTTGAAACAGCAGCAAAGAACAATCCCGGGCTGAAGGCAAGGTTCAGTGAATATATGGCTTCTCTTGAAGTCGTGCCCCAGGTGGGATCTCTACCGGATCCCCAGTTTGCTTTTGGGTATTTTATTCAACCCGTTGAAACCAGAAATGGACCTCAACGAGCAAAGATTTCATTAACTCAGATGTTCCCCTGGTTTGGAACATTAAACGCCAGGGAATCGGTTGCAATAAATAGAGCAAAGGCTAAATATGAATCATTCGAAGATTCCAAATCAAACCTGTTTTTTGAAGTAAAAGCTACATATTTTGATCTTTACTTTATCAAAAAAGGGATTGATATCACACTTAACAATATCCGAATCCTTGAGAGTTTTAGAAGTCTAGCATTAATAAAAATTGAAGCTGGTAAAGCATCTGCCGTTGATGAAATAAGGATTGAAATGGAAATGGCAGATTTGGAGAATGATCTTGCTTTGTTAAAAGACAAATGGAATATTGGAATTGTGAAATTCAATAATCTACTTAATGTTGAGGAAGGAAGTGACGTGATTATTCCTAATTCCCTATGGAATGATGATTTGCCTTATTCAAGACAGGATGTCTTGGATAGCCTTCGATTGAATAATCATCAGATATTAAAACTTGATTTTCTGGTAGCTTCATATCAGGAGAATGAACGTTTAGCTCGAAAAAATGGACTTCCTTCCATGTCTATAGGTATTGATTATATCGTAACTGGTAAAACAGATAACAATATGATAGATCAGGGCGATAATGGACGCGATGCCATTCTATTCCCCAAGATTGGAATTACTATTCCATTGTACCGAAAGAAATACACAGCAATGGTGAATGAAGCTATATATATGCAGGATGCAGCTATCGGAGATAAAGAAGATAAAATAAACTCATTGGAGGTATTATTTGAAAGGGCCTATTACGAATATATTGATGGGCAAAGAAGGATTAGCCTGTTCCTTAAACAGAAAAACTTCGCTCAAAAAGCCATAAATATTATTGAGTCAGAGTATGCTACCAATGGAACAAACTTTGAAGAAATACTACGCATGGAAAGGCGATTGCTTAAATACTCACTTGAGTTGGAAAAGGCCTTTAGCGACAAGCAGGCCTCCATTGCATTTATCAATTACTTAATAGGTGAATAAAAAAAATAAAAAATGAAAACACAAAAAATATTATCACATAAAAGAAAACAAATTCTTATTGGAATGATTACGATGATCATTGGAATTATCCTCGGAGGACTTTTCTTTAGTAGCAATGAAGTAAGCCATGAGGACCATGACCATGAGCTTGTGGACAGCAAGGAACCTACTATTTATACTTGCTCAATGCACCCTCAGATAAAGAAAAATGAACCTGGACTATGCCCGATTTGTGCCATGGACTTGGTTCCCTTGAATACAGTAGCAATTGAGGGTGAGGACATTGATCCGGATGAAATCCAAATGACTGCATCAGCAATTGAATTGGCTAATGTCCAAACTGTAATTGTTGAAAAGGGAATTCCAGAAAAATCAATTCATCTTCTTGGCAAGGTGAAACCGGATGAGCGCAACATCGCAGAAATCACTGCCCGATTTGGGGGAAGGGTTGAGAAGTTGTTTGTGAATTATAAAGGACAGCAAGTTACAAAGGGTCAGAAATTAGGAACAATATATTCGCCTGACCTCATCACGGCCCAAAAGGAACTGCTGGAGGCTGCAAAGTATAAAGAAACAAATCCTTCTTTTTATAAGGCATCACGTAGTAAGCTTAAGCTTTGGGATTTGACAGAAAATCAGATCAAGGATATTGAGGATAAAGGTGAACCAATACTTTACTTTGACATTCTGTCACCAATAAGTGGAACAGTAACAAAGCGTCATATTACTGTCGGGGATTATGTCAATGAAGGATCTGCTCTAATGGAGGTCATAGACCTTTCAAAGGTCTGGGTTATGTTTGATGCATATGAAAGTGATTTGCCCTGGATAAAAGAGGGAGATCCTGTAACTTTTTCGTTACAGTCATTACCGGGAAGAACCTTTACATCAAACGTTAGTTATATTGACCCATTTATAGATCCTGCTACAAGGGTTGCACAGGTAAGGGTTGAAGTAAAAAATCCCAACTTGCAGCTCAAGCCCGAAATGTTTACTAATGGGATTCTCGAATCATCTATTGCTGATAAATCAGATCAGCTCCTGATTCCTAAATCTGCAATACTATGGACCGGGAAACGGGCTGTTGTATATGTTAAAATTCCCTCTCAAGAAATTCACTCATTCCTATACCGTGAAATCATACTTGGCCCGGAAGCCGGTAACTTTTATGTTGTGTCCTCTGGTTTGGATGAGGGTGAAGAGATTGCAATGAATGGCGTATTTAAGATCGATGCCGCAGCACAATTAGCGGGGAAGCCAAGTATGATGAATCCTGATGGTGGGAAAATATCTACCGGTCATGATCATGGCCAAATGGAAATGGAAGGGGCAAGCTCTGATCAGAATAATAAATCAATAAGTACTCCTGAACATGTAATGATAAAAGTTTACGGTAATTGCGAGATGTGCAAGGATCGCATTGAAGAGGCAGCTAATTCCCTTGAAGGTGTTAATACAGCATCCTGGGATTCGGAATCTAAAATGCTGCATCTAGAGTATGAGCCTGATAAGGTGAGCAAAATGGATGTGGAGAAAGCAATCGCAGCCGTTGGACACGATACAGAAAATCATTCAGCCCCAGATGATGTTTATGAAAATCTCCCTGGGTGCTGTTTGTATGACAGACCGAATAATAAATAAAGATTACATCTGTACGTCATACCTTTATAGATTGTGTAAGCTGTGAAAATCGAAGATTTGAGTTTAATTTTAGTATATTTACAATCATTTAAATTAGTTTATGAAATAGCTTCACTTTGAAAACGAGACATGTAAAATATTATTTATTAATTGTTCTGATACTACTATGCCAGCATGCTTTCCCTCAAGTGAAAAAAATTGGGATTCCGCATGTACGCAATTATTACTCATCTGATATCCAGGCAGGAGCACAAACATGGATGATTGATATCAGCGACAATGGTTTAGGCTATTTTGCCAATAATGATGGTGTGCTTGAGTTTGATGGTTTACACTGGCGTAGGTACCCTCTTCCCGGCAGTATCGTCGTGCGTAGTGTTAAATCAACTGATGATGGCCGGATCTATGCCGGTGGGTTTAATCAAATAGGGTACTTTAGCCCTAATGATAATGGGGGACTTGTATTTAATTCATTACAGGATCTCATCCCATACCAATACAGAAATTTCGGTGAAGTATGGAAAATCTATGAGCTCCCGTATGGCATAGTGTTTCAGTCCTATAAACAGCTTATGCTTTATCTCAAGGGTGAGATCATTGTGATAAAAGCCCCTGGATCTTTCCACTTTTCCTTCATTGTAAACAGTGAACTTTATATCAATGACCAGGTAGAAGGACTTTATCGTCTCGCCCTCGACCGTCTTGTTAAAATTCCAGGAACCGAGAGTCTGAAAGGACAATTGATCTGGTCGATGTTACCCAAGGGAAACAATATACTCATCGCAACCGCTGATAATGGGATATTTGAATTCGATGGAATACAGCTAACTGAATGGGAAACTCCTGCTGCCGAGATCTTACGGGAAAGCCAGGTTTATTGCGGGTTGGAATTAAGAGGTAATAACTATGCATTCGGAACAATCCAGAATGGATTGGTTATTTGTGATACCAATGGCAATGTCAGTCAGCATATAAACCTCAATCGGGGATTGCAGAATAATACAGTTCTCAGCATGGCTTTGGATCAGTATGATAATCTATGGCTAGGCCTCGATAACGGGATCGATTATGTTGAGATCAATTCCCCATTATCCTATTTCACGCACTTTAACAGCCTCAGTTCTGGTTATGCCGCTATTTTGCATAATGGTTTGCTTTATCTTGGAACGAACCGGGGAGTTTTTTACCACGACTGGAATGATCTGCTAAAAAGCGGAAGCGCTCAGGATTTTAAGATTATCCCCAGGACCCAGGGACAGGTATGGGATTTAATGGTTGTAGATAGTACATTATTTTGCGGCCATAATTCTGGTGTATTCATTATTGATGATACCACTTCCCGAAAAATATCGGATGTGCAGGGAGGATGGAAATTTATTCAACCAGAAGGAAGGGACGATATCCTATTATGCGGGACTTACACAGGTCTTGTAAAATTTGAAAAAAAAGATGGCTTTTGGCAACAGGGAAAGCCTATCAAAGGATTTAATGAGTCGTCAAGGGTTCTGGCTAATGCCGGGCAGAATATGATATGGATGACCCATGGGTATATTGGAGTATTCAGAATCCATTTCGACAGTGGACATGACAGTGTTACAAAAGTGGAAATGTATACCCGTGAAAATGGCCTTCCTTCAAATGAGAACATCAATGTGTTCGAGATCGGGGGGAAATCTGTTTTTACGACAGAGTCAGGTTTTTATGAATATGATGTACGGATGAACGGTTTCAGACCCGACGAAAGGATGCGCAACACTTTCCCGGGAGAAGATATCCGTGAACTCCATCAGGATGAAGGAGGGAATGTATGGTATTTTACCAAGAGCAATGTCGGGGTATTTCGTCGGCAGGAAGATGGTAGCTATTTTAAGGTTGATGTTCCTTTCAGGGAGTTAAACGGTAGGTTCATCATATGGTTCCAGTTTGTATACCCCCTTAACGAGGACCATGTTTTTTTCGGCATTCAGGATGGTTTTGTGCATTACTCTCCAGGAGGCCAAAAACACTATCAGCATGCGATAAAGTCTTATATCCGTGAAGTGGAATTGTCGGGATTAGATTCTGTTATCTACCGAGGAGGAGGAGGTGAAAATAAAAAGATCGAAGGAAGAATTCCCTATAAATATAACCAAATTCAGTTCGTATATTCAGCCAATGATTTTGAAAATCCCCAGGATATTCTGTTTTCTACCTACCTGGAAGGCTTTGACGAAGACTGGACTGCATGGCAAAGCAGGTCTTTCCGTGAATTTAGCAACCTTAAGCATGGAAAAAACATCTTTAATGTAAAGGCAAAAAACATATTTGGCACAGAAAGCAATGTCAGTTCAGTTACTTTTGAAGTGGCCCCCCCCTGGTACCTCAAATGGTGGGCATATGTCATCTATTTTCTCGCATTCGTGGTCTTTGTCTTCTTATTGGCTATCTATGTGAGATATAGGATGGAGAAATTAAAAAGGCAGGAGGAGGAAAGGCAGAAGAACAAGTTCAGAGAATTTGAAAAGAAAATGCAAACAGAAGCGCTGGAAGCCGAAAAAGAAGTAATTCGCCTTCGCAACAAGAATCTGAACACAGAGATGAAACAAAAAGACAAAGAATTGGCGAACAATACAATGCAGATGATCCATAAAAATAAGTCGCTGATATCTATTAAAAAAGAGTTAAGTAAGCTATCAAGGGAAATAGGAGACGACCTCATTGCCAACCAGATCAATTTGCTGATTAGAAAAATTAACCGCGAAATAGATTCCGAAAACCAATGGGAAGTGTTTGAGAAACATTTTGAAAGTGTTCACGAAGAATTTCTTAAGCATTTAAAAGCCGAATATCCAAACCTTACCCCCCATGAATTGAAATTATGTGCATATCTGCGCCTCAACATTTCAAGCAAAGAGATCGCTAGCCTTATGAATATTTCCATCCGCGGGGTTGAAATTAGCCGCTATCGACTGCGTAAAAAACTCAATCTGGACCATAACACTAACCTTACTTCCTTTATTATGTCATTATAGCCGAGCATATACTATTAACATCCTCAAATTGATTATTTTTTTCAAAAAGAATGATACTTTTAATCGATAAAAATGGCAAACATTGCATTATTAACAACATACAAACGCAATATCATTGATAATCAACATGATTCATGCATAGAATTACAAATCCAATGCGCATAATACTCCCATTTATAATAATAATATTCTCGTTATATAAACCATCCCATGCCCAGGTTAGCTATCGGGATACAATTCTATCCTGGAGACATTTTGAATATACATTGGATGAAAATAATGGCATGAACTCTTATAGTACAACGAATATCGTGGAAGATCAATATCCGGGAGTGGTCATTGAAAATGAATTTGTGCGTTTGGTTATAATGCCTGAATTTGGTGCCAGAGTGCTATCTTTTCTATATAAGCCGAGCGGTCATGAACAGTTTTATATTAACCCCGTAGGTACACCCTATGGAATGGGTGATGGTAATTTTTACTATGACTGGCTGATGGTATTTGGTGGTGTTTTTCCCACTTTCCCTGAACCTGAGCATGGAAAAACCTGGTTTTTACCCTGGCAATGGGAGATTACTGAGATCACAAATGAACGAATCTCATTAACAATGCAACTTCAGGATACAATTAATTACCCATACCATCCATCCAAATTCAATAATGGGCTTACAGGGATTCGGTGTATTTCAACTGTGAGTTTACAGAAAGGAAAAACAAGTTTTGAATTTGAACATACTATTCAAAACACAAAGCCTGAAACACAATCATTTGAATACTGGACATGTGCTACTCTTGCCCCGGGATCTGAATCAGAGAATACTTTTACTCCTGAAAATTCTGAAATTATAGCACCTATTGATTATGTATATCTGAAAGATGACTGGTGGGCCTGGATGGGAAATGCTGAAGAACCTGCTATAGATCAGGGGAATCATGTGTTCGAATATAAAAACCTTGCATTGTATGAGAATTGGGAAGATATGGGAATCGCTTATGCATATCCATTCATAGATGCAAATTATTACGGTGTGATCAACCATGAAAATGAAGAAGGTGTTTTCAGGGTAGCTAACAATTCAGAAATAACTTCAGGAATGAAATTTTGGACCTGGGGAGCAGAGCAGGGATTAGGTGCTGACCCTGAAAATTTCAATAATATAGCCCGTCCATATATTGAACTCTGGTCAGGATTGTCAACGCAATTCTTTGAAGATGCCTACTTATCGCCCAATGAATCGATTACCTGGACAGAGACATATTTGCCGACAATTGCAATGGAGTCGGCAAGTAATGTGAACGAAAACGCTGCCATTTTCTTAGAACATGTAAACAACGTATCTGAGCGTTTCAACATAAAAACATTTACCACAACACCGGATTACGAGTATAATCTTATAGTTTCCCTTAATGGATCAAATATGATTGATCTTTACGACGGTACATTTATTTCCAGTAGTGAGATGTGCCATCAGCTTAGTCTTGTTTTAGATGATTACATAATAGCTGATGGTGATTACATCTTGAATTCGAAAGTATATGATCAGCCAGGAGAAATAATTATTGAATTCTCTATTCCTGTTACCATCCCATTACCATCCTTTGGCATTTTTTCACCTATTCAATCAGCCCCAAAAGTATTCAGGGTTTCTGACAATATGTGCAAAATCGAATTCAGGGATTCTTCAAAAAGGATTATATCTGTATTTTCCGTGAACGGACAGCTTGTTAATGAGCAAACCACTAACGATAACAATGCATATATAGAAGTTGACAAAGGTGGGCTATATATTATCCGTATTCTAGAACACAATAGCTCTTATTCTATAAAACTTTTAATTTAGCTGTTATTCTCGGTTATAATATTCTGTTATATCACTTCATATTCATTGAAATTTATTCAGCCATCTGGTAATTTTATTTAGTTTTGATGAGCAAGTGAATTTTTAATTTTTTAAATCTCTATCTATTTAATATACTGTTTATTATGTTTTTTATGATGTAATGTTGATGTAGTACATATTGTTTCATGTTGAGTTATTGAGAATGAAGAATATTTTGAAAAGTAATATTATACGTTTTACTTTGACTAAAACAATTTATAATCCTAAAACAATTGTCATTATGAAAAACAAAAAAATTCAATGGATCTTCAGGGTGCTACTTCTGGTGGGAGTAGTTTCTTTTGTTACGCTTAATTCTTGTAAAAAAAATGACGACGAAGATTCAGGGACTGCCAATCCTGTTGCCAGTTTCCAATTTGTGGTCAGTGCAACAAACTTCTTAGAAGTTAGCTTTACTAACTATTCACAGAACGCCACTTCTTATTCCTGGAATTTTGGGGATGGTGAAAGTTCAACAGAAAAAGATCCTGTACACGTTTATGCTAACGCCGGAAGTTATACTGTAGCACTTACTGCAAGCAATGCTGCCGGCACAAATGCAAACTACTCTCAGGCAATCACAATTACCGATCCTAATTCGGCGCTGGCTTTATTAGCCGGTGAAACATCTAAAACCTGGAAATTTTACAGAGAAGGTTCCTGCGCGGGTGTTGGACCTGATGCTGAAAATGCACGTTCATGGTGGGCATTGGAAAACACTGGCGGCCGCCCATGTGTTTATTATCAAGAGTTTACCTTTGCCCGTGATGGTTCATTTACATTTGATGATATGGGCTCATTTTGGGGAGAAGCTGCCGTATTTGAAGGTACTGCGAACTATGAAGTTTGCTTTGACGCAATCGCAGCAAACATGATCAATAAGGACGGTGCTGATGTTAGCGCATGGTTAAGTGGAACGCATGCTTATGTGTATGATCCCACAGTTGGAGAGATCACCCTTAATGGTACCGGAGCATGGATGGGCCTTCCACAATTAGGAACCAATGCTGAATCGATAGTACCCGAGGCATCTAAAAAATTTGATGTTACAATTGAGGAATTTGTAGGTTACGACCTGATGACTATTTCTTATGCTTATGACGGTTTTTATTGGGACTTCACCTATGCCAGTTATTCAGATCCCAGTCTCGAGCCAATCGTAGTTGAAGAAGAACCTCCTTATGGTGAGGATCTTCCTGATTTAACACCAACTGAGATGTGGAATACTTTTGAGACATCAGACAGTTATGAACTTCTTGACACAGCTGCTGTATATAGCCCAACAGGTGGAGGTTCTGCTGCTAATAGTATGGACTTTACAATGGGTGTTGCTGACCCTGCGGGAGTTGGAGTTAACTGTGGTCAATATGACAGATGGGGTACATATCAAGAACTTCAGTTTATGATGGAATATGACATTCAATTTGATAATTTTACAACAGTATCTGTTGATGTTTATATGCCTAGTTCAAATGATTATTCAGGTACATTGACAAAAGATATTGCAATTATCATCGGTGAGGCAAGTCAAACTGACGGATGGTGGACAGGCCATATTCAATATGATGTTACAGCTTCTGTAATGGATGAATGGGTCACATATACTTTTAACTTGGATTCACCGACAAGCGGTCCAGGAGGTTATACACCATTTGAAAGGACAGACCTTGATTTCTTTGCTATATCAATTGGTGGCGGCGGCCATGATGCCCCAGGTACTTTTTATATCAGAAACTTCACGTTTAATTAATATTTTAGTAATTCGAGCTATGGCCTGTTCACCTGGCCATAGCTCATTTTTTATTACGGAATGAAGTTGTTGAACCAAAAATATTCAATCGCATTATCGATCCTTCTCTTATCTTTTCTGTTCAGTTTTTGTGCAAAAGATGACGTATCTGATAATTCCGGTGATCCGTCAAATTTAGTGATTGAAGTTTTGTCTATTGATCTTATAAGCTATAATACGGTCCTTCAGGCCACCGCTATGAATACTGTTCAATATCAGTTGTTTGTAGGCAGTTCAAGTAGTCCTGCGGACATGAATGTGACTGGCCTGTTTGAGTATACTTTTGAAGGTGAAGGAATATACAATATAGAGATCAAGGCATACGGATCTTCCGGCAGATATATTAAATCACAAAAGATAATCACAATATCTTCCGATGAGGATCCAAACCCGGTTCCTATTGACAGCGGCTTTTTTTCAGCCGAACAATATGAAGGATATACCAGGGTTTGGGAAGATGAGTTTTTCGGTAGCAGCATCAACACTGCCTCCTGGAATTTTGATATTGGAAACGGTTGTCCGAATATCTGTGGCTGGGGAAACAATGAACTTGAATATTACCGGACTGAAAACGCCTGGGTATCTGATGGCCTTCTTACCATAGAAGCCAGAAAAGAATACTACATGAATTACAACTATACCTCTGCAAAACTTCACAGTAAAAATAAAAAATCGTTTAAATATGGCCGTGTTGACATCCGCGCTTTGATGCCTGTTGGAAAAGGCATGTGGCCAGCTTTATGGATGCTCGGCAACAACATCAGCACAGCAGGATGGCCACAGTGCGGGGAAATAGACATCATGGAAATGATCGGAGGTGATAACCTCGAGAATACAATTTACGGTACCAATCATTGGTACAATGGTGAGCATGCCAGCCATGGCAGCAGTAAAGCCCTTACATACGGCACTTATGCCACTGCTTATCATGTATTCTCCATGCTATGGGATGAATATTCCATTAAGTTCCTGGTTGATGACCAAATTTACCACGAGACTTCCATCACCAATGCTGACATGTCAGAATTTCACCAGGAATTCTATTTTATTTTTAACGTGGCTGTGGGAGGTAATTGGCCGGGATACCCGAATGAGACCACCATATTTCCGCAAAAAATGAGAGTCGATTATGTACGTGTATTTCAGAAGGACTAAACCGAATTTTTATATCAGTAATATCTGTTCAGGCCTCTGACTTTAGCTCCAAAAACTAAATTAATAACCTAACTAGCAAGCAGATGAAAGTACTTCTTTACAAATTTATTATTCTCTTCTTGTTTTTTTTCCTTACTACCAGCCTAAGTGCACAATTTGCAGTTAGTGGCAGTGTAAAAGATGCATCATCCGGAGAGACTATTCCTGGGGCCACTGTCCTTGAGAAAAATACTATCAATGGTACTATTAGCGACATAGACGGAATATTTATGATCACCGTTTCGAGCAGTACCGATACACTGGTATTTTCATACATTGGTTATAAAACTGTTGAGATTCCCATTATGGGCCGCTCAAACGTTAGTGTAGACCTTATAGTAGATCAACAAGTCCTTGATGAAGTAGTGGTCATTGGCTATGGTATTCAGAAAAAAAAGGTTGTTACCGGGGCTATCTCAACCATCAAATCAGAAGAGATTGAACGCATCCCTGTTCTCCGCGCTGAACAAGCCATGCAAGGTAGGACGCCGGGTGTACAGGTAACGCAGCTTTCGGGACAGCCCGGTGAAGCCCCAACCGTTCGTATCCGGGGAACAGGGACAACCGGATATGCTAATCCATTGTATATCGTAGATGGACTCCCTGTTGAGGGCATCGACTATCTTAACCCTGGTGATATTGAATCCATGGATGTTTTAAAGGATGCAGCCTCTGCAGCCATCTACGGAGCCAGGGCTGCCAATGGGGTCGTTCTTATAACTACCAAGAGCGGCTCTCCAGGAAAAATGAATGTTTCTTTCTCTGCATATTATGGCATTCAAAATGCATCAAAACAAATCAAAATGCTTGATGCTGATCAGTACCGTATGCTGATGAATGAAGGGGCTCGCAATGCAGGGCTGTCAGAACCTTTTGACTTAAATGAAATATCAAAATACAATACGAACTGGCAGGATGAGATGTTCACAAAAAATGCCCCGGTCATGAATTATGACCTGTCAGTATCAGGAGGTAACAAGGTCTCTACCTATTCATCCTCTTTCTCATATTTCTCTCAACAAGGGATCATTGGTGGTGATAAATCACAGTTCGACCGGATTACCGCAAGGCTGAACACCAAACATCAGGTTACTAAACGATTTAAATTTGGAAATAATCTTGCATATTCCCATATTGTCAGAAGAGGGATTGGAAGCAACCAGTCATTTAATGGTATATACAGCAGTGCTTTAAATCTCGACCCTCTTACGCCCTTGTATGAGACAGATCCATCATTACTCTCACAACCTCCTTATTCAACAGAACCTGTTGTAACGGACGAAAATGGAAATGTATTCGGGATATCAAATTACGTGGATGGTGAGGTTGTTAACCCCATGGCCCTCCTTGCGATCCAGAATGGTGAAACCAGGGTTGACAAGATTGTTGGAAATTTATTTGGAGAATTGGAGATCATCGATGGCCTTGAACTTCGTACATCTTTTGGTATCGACCTCGCCTACGTAAATTTCGATTCTTACCGTGATCTATATTATTTGAATGGAGCGCAGAATAATACTGACAAAACCTCAGTATATAAGCAGGTAGAAAGATATTTCAGCTGGATATGGGAAAATACGCTTTCCTACACTAAAAAGATCAAAGATCATCAGTTTTCAGCCCTGATCGGGACTTCTGCCCAAGAGGAAAACTATGAAAACCTCGATGGGTTCAATGCCAAAGTACCTACTTTCGACCCCGATAATATCTACCTTAATATGGCTACTGATACCGTTTGGGTTGCCACTGGTGGAGCATCTGCTTCCGCTCTTTTTTCAATCTTTGGAAGGGTCACTTACGACTATAAAGGAAGGTATGCCTTCACAGGTATCCTTCGCCGTGACGGGTCATCAAAGTTTGGTCCAAACAACAGGTATGGGACCTTCCCGTCTGTAGGTGTCAGCTGGTTGATAACCGAAGAACCATGGATGCCAAAACTGGGGCCATTTACCTTCATTAAATTCAGGGCTTCCTGGGGTATCAACGGAAACCAGCAGATAGGAAATTACCAGTTTGTGTCAACTATTGATAAAAGTCGTGGCTATATCTTCGGTGCAGGAAGATATACCGGTGCATCCCCATCATATATTGAAAATAATGACATTCGCTGGGAGGAATCAGAACAGTTTGACATTGCTGTGGATATGGGTATGCTCGATGATCGTCTAACGATCACAGTTGACTATTACATTAAAAACACCCACGGGCTTTTGGAAAGAATCCCGATTCCTGCCCATGTGGGCAATGATCCATCCTGGGCAAATGTAGGAAGTGTTCAAAACCGTGGTGTGGAAATGGCATTCAACTGGAGACATTATGTAGATAAGATTCGGTATTCAGTGGGCTTGAATGCTGCTTATAATAAAAATAAAATGACAGAAATTGGCAGTAGCGACAATGCACTGGTTGGTGCGAGTTGGGCTGTTGCCGGGCCCATAACCCGGTCTGAAGAAGGACTTCCGATTTCATATTTTTGGGGATACCAAACTGATGGTATCTTTCAAAACACCAATGAAATATATCAGCATATTGGCTCAAGCGGCCAAGTTCTTCAACCTGAAGCCCAACCGGGGGATGTTAGGTTTGTTGATGTGAACGGCGACGGTAAGATTAATGAAGAAGACCGGACCATGATTGGAAATCCAACTCCGGACTGGACACTCGGATTCAATGCTTCAATAGAATATAAAGGGTTTGACTTCTCCTTCTTATTTGTTGGGGCCTTTGGTCATCAGATATTCAACGGAACCCAGCGACAAGACCTAAGGTACACGAACAGGACCACAGACATCCTGGACCGTTGGACTGGAGAAGGGACATCGAATGAAATTCCAAGATACACCTGGAGCGATATTAATAATAATTATCGCGTTTCTGATTTGTATATTGAAAACGGATCATACGTCAAATTAAGAAATATCCAGGTGGGCTATACGCTGCCAAAAAACGTTCTAAGCAAAATTAATGCAGTAACATGGAGATTTTTTGTATCAGCCGAAAACCTGTTGACCATCACCGGGTATTCCGGAGCAGATCCTGAAATAGGAGCCATAAGCTCATTTGATATTGGAATTGACAGAGGGATCTACCCCCAGGCCAGGACATTCCGTTTTGGAACAACCATTTCATTCTAACCAGAAAAAAAGATATCATGAAAAAACAATATAACCTTTTGATTTTAGTAATCGCAATTGCAATTACAACTGGGTCTTGTAAAAAGGAGTTTCTTGAAAGATATCCCTTAGACCGGGAAGTGTCTTCAAACTTTTACCAGACTGAAGAGGACGCCATGATGGCACTAACTGCTGTTTATGATGTACTGGGTTATCAATCATCCCCAGGGGTGTCATGGGCACCCATCATTACAGTATCAGATATGTTGTCAGATGACGCTTTTGCAGGTGGTTCTGATGCCAATGATGGTATGGATGAAAATGAATTAAACGTATTTAATATTCCTACAACCAATAAGCTTGTGCATGCTACCTGGATAAAAAACTATATTGGTATTTATCGGGCTAACCTGCTGTTGGAGAAAATAGATGGAATAGCAGCCTCTCAGGAATTTAAGGCCAGGATCATTGCTGAATGCAAATTCCTAAGGGCGTATTTTTATTTTGAACAGGTTCGCTTCTTTGAAAATATTCCACTGCTAACACATACAATTTCCGGACCATCGGAATTTGACCAGGAACAAAATTCCCCTGCTGAAGTTTATAACCAGATCGCCCTTGACCTGGTAGATGCTATTGGAGTACTCCCTGAGTATATCCCTTCCACAGAAGCCGGCAGAATTAGTAAATGGGCATCAGAGGCTTTGCTTGCAAGAGTATACCTATTTTATAATGGCGTGTATCATCAGGATCTACAGGCCGGAAATCTTACGGTTAGCAGAACCGTAGCTCTTGATTATCTTGAAGACCTTATCACAAACAGTGGCCATGACCTTTTTGATGATTATGAGACGAACTTTAAATTAGCCGGTGAGTATGGCAAAGAATCGGTATTTGAAATTTCTTATGGGGATACCCCTCCATGGTGGGATTGGAATTATGTACGCGGAGGCGAAGGAAACCTGTCGGCACAAATGCAGGGCCCAAGGGTCAGCGGGTCCGACAACTGGGATCGTGGATGGAGTTTTGCAACCGTCAACCAGAAACTTGTGAATGACATGGCTGGCGACCCAAGACTCGAGCATACTGTATTATTCCAGGATAGCCTTGATGGTTCGCTTACCATTGGATATCAACATACAGGCTATTTTTCAAAAAAGTATAGTTCAGATGCAGAGCACTGGAGCGTTAGCGGCCAGTTCGAGTTGAACAGGACTTGTAACCACCGTGTAATCAGATATTCGGATGTTCTGCTAATGGCTGCAGAGTTAGGTAGTGGTAGTGCCCAGGAATACCTTGATAAGGTCAGGGAGAGGGTTGGACTGCCAAGCATTCCTGCAACTTTGGAAAATATTTTACTTGAGCGGCGCCTGGAGTTATCTCTGGAAGGTATACGCTATTTCGACCTGATAAGGCAAGGCATGGATGTGGCAAGCCAGGAATTAACAGTGATCGGACTTAGAGGGCCTGACTATGTCGAAGACCAGATTGTTTATGATGTTACATTCAATCCTTCAACCAGAGGATTTTTACCAATACCACAGACAGAAATGGACCTCTCTAACGGGTTTTTCCATCAAAATGTGGGCTACTAAATCGTATAGTCCCCTTTGCATCTTTATTGCCTTAAAAGTAAATAAATTGCCATAGGTATGTGCTGAATCTGGTTCATAAACAGGCAGCTTTATTAAGCAGATCCGAAAGGGAAATAATACAATGAATAAACAAAGAAAATATACCATAAAAGTATCTCTGATCGTTGCCCTGGGTGGTTTTCTCATGGGTTTTGATGCATCTGTGATATCCGGGGTAGTTAAATTTATTGAACCTGAATTTGCCCTTTCCAAATTACAGTTGGGTTGGGCTGTTAGTTCCTTGACCTTAACTGCAACGCTTGGCATGATTCTGGCAGGTCCGCTGAGCACGATTTACGGACGTAAACCGGTGCTCAAAGTAACTGCTGCACTATTTGCCATTTCCGCCCTTGGCTCAGCCCTGGCGCCTGATTTTGTTACACTAGTCATTGCCCGTATGATTGGGGGACTGGGGGTAGGCGCAGCTTTGATTCTGGCACCGATGTATATTGCAGAGATTTCAGCTCCGGCGGTCAGGGGGCGAATGGTTTCATTGAACCAGCTAAACATTGTATTAGGTATCTCAATAGCATTCTTTACCAATTACCTTATCCTCAGAATTGGACAATCAGGAACAAGTCTGGCACATACCCTTATGATAGATGAGCATCAATGGCGCTGGATGCTAGGACTTGAACTCTTGCCTGCACTGGCCTATTTCGGATTCCTGTTTCTTGTACCTGAAAGTCCAAGGTGGTTGATCATGAAAAACCGGGAAGCCGAAGCCCTGGATATCCTGAAAAAGGTTTCGGCCGAAACACAGGCCCTGAAAGATATTGAGGCAGTGAAAAACTCTATGTCTGGAGAAAAGAAGAAAAGTAAGGTGCCGGTTAAAGCCCTTTTCAAACCTGCTCTGCGATTGGTACTTACTATTGGTATTGTAGTAGCAGTTCTACAGCAGATAACTGGTATAAACTCGGTATTTTTCTATGCACCAATGATCTTTGAACAGTCAGGGATTGGCACCGATGCATCCTTTTCACAGGCGATCCTTGTCGGGATAACGAACTTAGTATTTACCGTTCTGGCAATCCTGTTTATAGACCGTTTTGGACGTAGAATATTACTACTAATAGGACTTTCCGGAATTGCCATCAGTATGTTCGTTCTTGCATTGGGTTTTGGCTCAGCTACCTATACGCTGAGTCGTGAATCAGTCAGCTCATTGCCTGAACATATTGATAAGGTGAAAGCTGGGCAAATGGCTGGAAAGACTTTTCACAGTGATATTGCATTTAAAAGAGCAATTGAAGAGAATTTTGGTACGATTGGGGCCAAGGAAGTAGAATCGGACATGATTACAGCAGCTATCAGCATGAATTCGCTGATGATATTGCTGGGGATCATAGGTTTTGTAGCTTCATTCGCAATATCCCTCGGGCCAGTGATGTGGGTATTGTTTTCAGAACTATTCCCTAATTGGATCCGCGGACTGGCCATCTCTTTTGTAGGATTCATTAATTCGGGGGTAAGCTTCCTTGTTCAGTTGGTCTTCCCCTGGGAATTGTCAACCCTCGGAAGTTCAACCACATTCCTAATATATGGGGTATTTGCTGCAATAGGTTTAATATTCGTTTGGATGCTTATTCCTGAAACAAAAAACAAATCCCTTGAAGAACTGGAAACGATACTGGTTAAGAAAGACCCGGCAACTGATTCTTTACCAACAAAATAAGAATATCATAATTGAACAGATTATAAAACGGTATTAAAGTAAAGCTAGATGATTACGTTTCGAAGAATAGTATTAATTATTTCGACAGCAGTTCTCATAACAAACTGCAGCAATAATGGCAACAATAATGAACCAAATGGTCCTGCAAAGGTGACATTGAAAAAGGATGGTTCAGCCTACCAATTATACGTTAATGAGATGCCATTCTATATTCGCGGCGCAGGCCTTGAAGGCGGAGACATTCAACAACTTGCTGCCCATGGTGGCAATGCCATGCGGACCTGGCGTACCGATAACCAGTTCAGAACTGGCATAGAAGTACTGGATGAAGCCCAAAAAAATGGAATAATGGTATGTATGGGCATTGAAATTGCCAGAGAAAGGCATGGCTTTGACTATAATGATTCGGTAGCTGTGCAGGAACAATTTGAATATGCCAAAGGTGAAGTAATTAAATATAAGGACCACCCGGCTCTACTTGCCTGGGGAATTGGCAATGAGCTGAACCTGCATTACTCCAATCCTAAAGTTTGGGATGCTGTGAATGAGATCTCAGAAATGATCCACAACATAGATTCCAATCACCCAACCACAACAATGGTGGCAGGAGCCCAAAAAGATGTGGTCAGTATTATAACTGATCGCTGTCCTTCACTTGACTTTTTGAGCTTCCAGTTGTATGCAGACATTATTAACCTGCCAAATTATATCAGAGAGAGCGGGTATGAAGGGGCTCTGGTGGTTTCAGAATGGGGAGCTACCGGACATTGGGAGGTTGCCACCACACAATGGGGCAGGCCTATCGAACAGGGCAGTCATGAAAAGGCTATGGCTTACATGGAGAGGTATGAAAAAGTAATCGCCAGCTTAAAAGACCAGTGCATCGGATCCTTTGTTTTCCTCTGGGGTCAAAAACAGGAAAGGACTCCCACCTGGTACGGAATGTTTCTTGAAAGCGGTGAAAGTACCGAGTCGATAGATGTGATGCAATACGTTTGGACCGGAAACTGGCCCGAAAACAGATCACCTGAGCTTAAACAATTCCTCCTAAATGGCAAATCTGCATATGATAACATTTCCCTTGATGCAGGCAACTCTTGTGAGGCTATGGTGCTTGTAAATGACCATGAGAAAGATGTATTGCAATACCGTTGGGAGATCCTCCCAGAAGTACCTGAAAACATGCAAAGCGATGGCGGAGATTTTGAACAGAGGCAGCCTGCGGTAATGAAAATGGAATCTGCCGGGCATCAGATTAATTTCAAATCTCCCGATGACCCTGGTCAGTACAGGCTTTTTGTATATGTTTTTGATGGACACAACAATGGGGCTTATGCAAATATCCCCTTCATTGTAAAATCAAATTAATCTGAGGTATTACAATCCTGGACAAAATGAAATTCAACAACGATATAAACAGTGCAGGTGGAATTGCTGCCAGGAAGAAAACCGGACCCCTTTGGTATTTTCTTCCGGAAAATGACGGGACTTTTCTGTCGCCTAATGCCGAATACATTTCTCGCCTTTACTTCCCGTTGATGAACCGCCATGGAATGAAATGTTCAGTCACACCTGAGCTAAAAGGAGACATCGCATCGTCATTTCAAAACTACCTCACCGCCGCAACAGTAACAGAGGAGTTGCACCGGAATGTGTCGGGAAGGAATTTCTGGGTAAAGGTCGCAGGGCAAGCACCCTGGTCGGCTACAGGGAATAGTACTTTCCAGAAAGCTGAAAAATGGACTGGAAATAGGGATGAATCAGAGATTGAAGGAAAAATCGGTGCCTTTATAAACAGGAGACGGAATAAAATGCTTGGCCTGGAAAGTGAGATAACGGTTTTTGTTCCCGACGCGGATGATTTTGTTGAGCTGATGAAGGTGACTATAAAAAATATTTCTGATACCCCGCTCAGCTTCACCCCTACTTCGGCCACACCGATCTTTGGTAGGCATGCAGATAATTTCCGAGACCACAGGCAGGTTACTACCATGTTCCAAAAAGTCTTTATAGAAAAACATGGTGTGCGCGTTAAACCTACTATTGTCCATGATGAGTTTGGCCATTCAGTGAATAATATCAGCTATGCAGTCCTTGGATTTGAAGCCAACGGGAAAAAGCCGGTTGAAATATGGCCCCTGATGTATGATTTTATTGGCGAGGGAGGCACGCTTGATAATCCTGAAGTAGTAGCAAATGATTTACCTGCACCGCAATATGCCAATGGGGAGGCCAACGGACAGGAAGCCATAGGAGCGCTGCGTTATGCAAGTATAACCCTTCAACCCGGAGAAGAATCTGTATACATAATCATCCATGGGATAACGGATAATGAATCTGATATACATACCTGGGAGCAAAAATTCGGCAGCACGGCAAAATTTGACCATCAGCTAAAAAATACCCTGGCCTACTGGCAAGAAATAGCTTCTGCAGTAACTATCAGCACCGGTGATGACAATTTTGATAATTGGACAAAATGGATTTCATTCCAGATCAAGTGCAGGCAGATTTTCGGGAACTCCTACTTGCCCGATTTTGGCTACGGCCGGGGCGGGCGCGGATGGCGTGATCTTTGGCAGGACCTGCTGGCTATCTTCTTGGTCGATCCTGATAGTGCAAAGGAAGAGATCATCAACTGCATGAAAGGTGTTAGAGTGGATGGTTCAAATGCAACCATCATTGGCACGGAGCCGGGGACTTTTATCGCCGACCGGAATATGGTGCCAAGGACCTGGTGCGATCATGGAGCTTGGCCTGCATTTGTGATAAATTTTTACATCCAGCAAACTGGCGATCTAGATATTCTGTTTCATGAAGCGCCCTTCTGGAAAGATCATTTTACGCACAGAAGTAAGAAAAGGGATGACAAATATGCTGAATCCTACGGGTGCTGGCAAAATAGTGAATCAGGCCAGGTATATGAGTCAAGCATTCTTGAGCATCTCCTCATCCAACAACTCTCAGCGTTTTATCACGTGGGTGATCATAACATACTGCTGCTTGAAGGTGGCGACTGGAATGACACTTATGACATGGCCAGGGGAAAAGGGGAATCAATAGGTTTCTATGCATTTTATGGACGAAACCTAAGAATTATTGTTGATTGGCTATCTGAACTCTATGAAAGAGGTATCAAGGAAATCTCACTGCTAAAAGAAATCAGCATATTATTAAACACTAACAAAAGGTCAAGTTTATATTCAGTCGCCAGTAAACAACAGCGCCTTACTCATTATTTCGACAAGGTGTCACATCATGTTAGCGGCGATAAAATAAGGGTTGGCATTCAAACCCTGATCCTGGATCTTATTTTGAAAGCGGATCATATTAGCGAAATAATCAGGGAACAGGAGTGGATTTCAATCGGTGAAGGAAAAGGCTTTTTTAACGGGCATTATGATAATACAGGGAAACAGGTTGATGGGCAGAAAGGTGATAAAGTGATGATGGACCTCACCACCCAGGTTATGACCACCATGAATGAAGTAGCGACAAAAGACGACATCAGGAGTATGTTGAATGCTGTTGATTGTTACCTGCAGGATGGGAAAGGATACCGGTTATGTACAGAATTTTCGGAAGTAGACATGAATGTTGGTCGTATCACCGGCTTTGTATATGGTCATAAAGAACATGGGAGCAAATGGATGCAGCAAAATATAATGCTGGCTTATGGGCTTTATCTTAAGGGGTTCAAGGGAAAAGCAACAGAGATTATCAACGATGCATATCTGTTGAGTACCAACTCCGCAGTCGCAAAAATATTCCCCGGGATACCTTCATATTTTGGACCTGATGATAAAGGCGCTTATGCATATCTTACCGGTTCATCAACCTGGTTACTGCTCACCCTTACCACACAGATGTTTGGAATTAAAGGTGCTATGGGGAATCTTAGCATTCAGCCTAATTTATCATCCATCCATTTTGACAGGCAAGGAAAAGCTTCGATGAAATTAACATTCAGGGGGATCAGATTATACCTGACCTATTGTTGGGGAGGAGAAAATATATCTCAGTCATATATTATTGACAGGCTGACAATAAATGGGAAAGAGCCAGCATTACTTGTAAAGGAAGAGAATAATTATGTTATTGGGATAGATGAACTTGATGCAAAATGTGATAAACCTGTAAATATTATTGAAGTATCGCTAAAAAGTGAATGATATAATCAGTTCGAAAATCCAGAGTTTGCTATTGACTTTCAAGGTGCTGTTTTAAACGGAGGAATAACTTCAAGGGATATAACAAATGAAGTTACAGTAAGTTTATGGATGAAAACAAATGTTAATCCTGAAGAGACTAAATTTGTAATCAATAAATATTATTGCGCTGAACCTCCCAAAGGATACCATATGGCGGTGCATGGAGATTCAGTTACTTTTGATGGTAGGGATGATACACCTCTTGGATATATGAGGTCAGGATGGTCTGAAACAGCTATTAATGATGGTGAATGGCATCACGTAGTTGGGTTAGCAAGAGCTGAAGGAATTTGGGAGATATGGGTAGATGCTCATAAAGAAAGTAATAATACTTTCGCTCCTCTCTCTGGGCTTAATCATAGTTTCTGCAACTTAGGAATAGCAGGACCTGATTATATAAATGAAACTAGAATCTACATTGGAGTTTTGGATGATATAAGATTATACAACAGAGCATTAGATTCCTTAGAAATAGATTCTTTATTCAATGAGCCTAATCTAGTAAGTACAGGATTTCTCAACCGTCCTGCAAATTCAATTTTGCAGAATGTATCCCCCAACCCCTTCACCACCTCAACAACTATCACTTACGAACTGCAACAGTCTGAAAAGGTCTCCCTGAGTATATACAACCACCTGGGGCAAATAGTCTACCAGGCTCAAGAAACCCAACCACAAGGCAAACAACAGCTTATTTGGAACGCTGACGGGTATGCTTGTGGGGTGTATTATTATAGTCTGAAAGTAGGTGATGCTGTTGCCAATGGGAAAATTGTGAAGGTGAGATAATCAATTTAAGCCCTTGATTTACAATTCTGTGTTTACAATTTAGAATTTACAATATTTCCCGGCCTATCTATTACGCTAGTTAAAAGCAATTGTCATCCTGACGAGCGAACGAAGTGAGTGAGGAAGGACCCACGTCAATTAAATTCCAAACTATCAAAATCCAAATTCCAAAAAAAGAGAGCGCCTCAATCATTCGTAGCGCTCTCTTCCTTGTAACAAATAAACTTTTGGATGTTATCTCTTCAAGATAATGCGTCTGGTCTCAATACCATACTTTGTCCTCAGTACAAGCAGGTACATCCCCGTTTGCATTGATCCATCAGGTGTCAGGCTAAATGAATTATTATTACCTGCCGTAACATTTCCATTATATACCGATCTGAGTAGCACTCCCGTATAGTTATACAAATCAACAGAAACATATGTATCCAGTTTGAGACTGAACTGTATGTTAGTGCTACTGTTGAATGGGTTTGGTGTAACCCTGAAATACAGGATTATATCATCCTGATCAGAGATATAAACCATACCACTACCAGCTGGATAAAGCGTATCATTCACCTCGATCACCATGCTGTCGGTAACCATGTTGTTACAGGTATCTATTGCTGTCCAGAAGCGTGTAAGTGTAAAATAATTCGGGCCTGTACTGTCGCTCACGACTTCAGTTAATGTCACTGCCACTGCACCATCGCAGCTGTCGATGGCTGTGACGTTGGCTGGTGGCGGAATAGAGTCGGGACAGCAAACACCGGTATCAGCCGGCACACCGTAAAGAACAGGTGGTATGCTGTCGAAAACAGTGATCACCTGTGTAGCAGTAGAATTGTTACCGCAGGTATCTGTTGCTGTCCAGGTACGGATGAGCGTGAACTGGTTAGGACAAGTAGTGTCATTCATTATTGAATCTGAAACCACAATAGCAATGTTGCCAGCACAATTGTCTGTAACAATAATGCTGTCAGCTGAGGCAGCAGGAACAGTTGATGCACATTGTAACGATAATGAGTCAGGTACATAGGTGAAGACCGGAGGAACAGTGTCGACAAGATAAATTGTCATATTACATGTGCTTGAACATCCTCCAGTACCCGTTACGATCAGGTTTAAGGTAAAACTCGAATCGCAGACCCCGTTTCCCTGTACCTCAACCATTTGTACTGAAGTATCTCCCAATATGGTACCTGCCCCCAAGATCGTCCAGGCGTAGGAGTTTAACGAATCGGGACCGAAAAACTGGCCGGAACCCAATGGACAGATCGAATCAGGACCGGAGATAAAACACACAGGTAAGGGTAATACTGTCAC
>JABMQZ010000269.1 GCA_013202965.1 Bacteroidota bacterium
ACATCATGGGATCGATATGATCAGCCTGGGCAGGGTGTTGTTCAAATCTATTTTATCGGGAGATGCCAATCAGGGAGGAGGAAGTACCATCAGCCAGCAGCTGGCAAAAAATCTCTTCAGCAGAAAGGACTATGGCATACTTTCACTTCCTGTTAATAAGATAAGAGAAATGTTCATTGCATCCAGGCTGGAGGACGTATATGATAAAGAGGAGATACTCACCCTTTACCTGAACACTGTTGCTTTTGGCGAAAATGTATATGGTATTGAAGCAGCGGCATGGCGGTTCTTTAACAAAGCATCTGCCGATCTTACGATCTCAGAATCAGCCACACTCATCGGAATGCTGGCAGCCAATACTTTATACAATCCACGGATAAATCCTGACAGGGCACTTGAAAGAAGAAACACTGTCTTTTCGCGAATGCACACACAGGGCATCATCACAAAAGAACAACTTGAAGAGCTAAACAAAGAACCGATAAAGCTTGATTACAAGCTAAGGAGTGTGAACAGGGGAATAGCGCCCTATTTCAGGGAATACATCCGGCTGCAGGCTGAAAATATACTGAATGGCAGCCATGACCTGGAAAGGGAGGGATTGCGCATATATACCACCATCGATACCAAAATACAATCCTATGCAGAGCAGGCCGTTGCCGTGCACATGAAAAAATTGCAGACTGAATTTGATCAACACTGGAAAGGCAGGGAGCCCTGGGAGAAGCATCCGCAAACTTTTGAGCAGGCATTGAAACAGACCGATGCTTTTCAAAAGTTTCAAGCTCACGGGATGAATTACGATGAAATTATCAAAGCACTCTCCATCCCGCATAAAAGGAATATTCTGACCGGCAAGGGTGAAAAAGTCCTGGAGATCAGCACCATAGATTCCCTGAAACATTATATGCGCCTGCTCAACACAGGCTTTCTGGCATTGGATGCGAAAACAGGTGGCATCTTAGCCTGGCTTGGTGGCACAAATCATCAATATCTTCCCTATGATCATGTTCTTTCCCGGCGACAGGCGGGATCCACGTTCAAGCCATTTGTATATGCTGCGGCACTGCTGGATGGCATGTCACCCTGTCGTTTTATCTCAAATGAGCAACGTGTCTATGAAACATATAATAATTGGTCACCGGCTAACGCCAATGGTGAATACGAAGGCTATTACAGTCTGAAGGGTGGATTGATGAAGTCGGTGAACACCATCACAGCGGAAATAATGGTAGAGACCGGTCCTGCTGCAGTGGTCGACCTGGCCCGGAAGATGGGGATCAGTACACATTTGCCTGAAGTGCCGTCACTCGCGCTGGGAACGGCAGATGTTTCTCTTTTTGAGATGCTGGGGGCATACACAGGTTTTGCGAACAATGGTGTGGCGGTAGAACCCTTTGGCATCCTGAGAATAGAGGACAGCGAGGGGAATGTGATCTACGAAAATAAGCAAACGACAGAACATCCGAGGGCTTTTAGCGAAGAGCTGGGCATGATGATGAATACAATGCTGGAAGCTGTTGTTGACAGCGGGACGGCTCGCTCTCTCAGAAGCATTTATGGCCTGAGGTCAGAGCTGGCAGGCAAGACAGGTACTACCCAGAACAATGCGGATGGATGGTTTATCGGGTATTCGCCGGAGCTGGTAGCCGGTGTCTGGGTCGGTGCCGAATTACCGGCCATTCATTTCAGGACCACCGCACTGGGATCAGGAGCACATATGGCTCTCCCTATTTTTGGATTAACATTTAGAAATATTGAAAAAGATCATCAACTCAGGAATCAGTATTTGTCTCCTTTTGCACCCCTGTCAGACTCACTGCTGAGTGTGCTTGATTGCCCTGCCTATTCCACCGAAATACCTTCAGACTACCTCACACGCAAGGAGCGCCGGGAACTGAGAAAAGAAGAAAAAGAAAAAGAGAAGCTTATTGGGGCAGAGGACAAGAAAGAAAAAGAAGGATTCTTTAAAAGAATAGGTAATTTTTTCAGGAAGAAGAGATAAAGTGAGTTCCTAGTGCCGAGTTCCAAGTGGCTAGTGACTATCTGGAGTGAATAGTGTAAAGTGTAAAATTCATCTACAATCCAAAATCCTAAATAAATCAAAAATCCACAATCAAAAATCTAATATCCTATCGAAAATCGAAAATCGACAATCGACAATTTCTCGGTTCTTATTCTTAGCCCTTGCTTTGCCCGCCGAAGTCCGAAGGACGAAGGAAGGTTCGTGATTCTCTATTCACTTCTGTTTCTAACAAATGCCATTCCCGTCCCTTCCTTCAGTGAGCTGACAAACTCATATGCATTGCTTTTTTTTCTGAATCGAAAATGTGTGACCAGGGCCACCGGACGGCGCTTCCTGGTTGAAGATATCAGTCCTTTATGATGCATTATTATTCTTTTTCTTAGCCTGGAAGTGCAGGCAGTGTAGTATCTTCCGTCGCTGCATTTGAGTATGTATACGAAGTACATTGTTTAGTATAGTTTAGTATTATATGTCTCTATACTATTAATACCGAAAAAGAGGAAATGTCACAAAGTTTTATTGAGCGAGGGAGCGAGGGAAGGGTCTATACAGATAAATATTCCCTATTGCGATATTTATAATACTTTTATAATACTTTTTGTACACAT
>JABMQZ010000270.1 GCA_013202965.1 Bacteroidota bacterium
ATTCTTTAGCATAGCCGTAGCTACGGTAAATAATTTTAACGCAGTATAAAGGAAAAAGATAAATAAATTTGTAATGATAATTAGAGAACGCACTACTAGCTACTGGTTGCTGGTTGATTTGTACGCCGAAGCTTGTCGAGGCGTTTCATTTGTTGCCTGTGGAGACGTTTCACGAAACGTCTCTATACGGTTCATTTTTCCTTTCCGGCCACCACAATGACAAACTCTCCCTTTACAGGATGTGAAGAAAAATGATCGATGATCTCTACCATGCTTCCTCTGATGGTTTCCTCGTATATCTTACTGATCTCCCGGGAAACTGAAGCCTGGCGGTCACCCCCGAATATTTCAGAAAACTGCTTTAAGGTTTTGATCAGCCGGTGCGGAGATTCATAGAAAACCATTGTGCGTTTTTCTTCTCCCAATGACGATAATCGTGTTTGTCTCCCTTTTCTATGTGGCAGGAATCCCTCGAAAATAAAACGCTCGCAAGGGAGTCCGGAGCATAGCAGTGCCGGAATGAATGCCGTCGGGCCGGGCAGGCAGTTGACCTCCACATTCTCCCTGATGCATTCCCTGATGATAAGGTAAGCCGGGTCGGAAATCCCCGGAGTGCCGGCATCACTTACCAATGCGGCTGTTTCACCGGCCTTCAGCTTGCCCATGATCCTCGGCAATATCTTGTGTTCATTGTGCAAATGATAGGCCAGCATGGGTTTGGAAATTTCAAGATGCTTCAACAGTATACCGGAAGTCCTTGTGTCTTCAGCCATGATAAAGTCAACATTTTGCAGCACCTCAATTGCTCTCAAGGTAATATCAGAAAGGTTTCCGATAGGTGTTGGTACAATATACAGCATGAAGAAATCTTATAAATGAATAATTATTCTATTGTAAATCCGGGTTCATATGATGCTGCAAAGTCAAGCAATAATTTGAAGAGGTCATTATACTCTGTTAAAGGTAAGGATTCAGCCTTGTCATCAACAGTATGATATTCCTGGTGTTCCTTTCCCATGGTATAGATAAAAAAGGCCTTCACCCCTGCTTCATAAAACGGACAATGGTCACCATTGCATGATTCCCCGCGTATTTTCACTTTCTTCAGATAAGCACCTTTTTCATTCAGTTGTACAAGCCGGTTATAATCATCCATGAACACTTTCCCATTGACCAGGGTGATGCCGTCACTACCGGTTCCAACCATATCGAGATTAATAAGTGCCTTTACATTTTCCAGTGGGAATAAAGAATTTTCAGCAAAATATCCTGAGCCGTTCAAGCCTGTCTCTTCTCCGCTAAGCGTGATAAATACCATTGAATACCAGGGCTGTGGGTTGCTATGCGCGTAGTGGCGGGCCAGATCCAGAACCATAGCCGTTCCGCTGGCATTATCATTTGCTCCGGGAAAATAAGCCTGCTGCCCCATCATCCCAAGGTGGTCGTAATGGGCTGTAAACACGATAAAGGTATCGGGTTGCACAATGCCCCGAACATAAGCAACAACATTATTGGTTTTATGCTCTTCAATATATTTGTTTTTTATGTCAAGGTTAATGTGCTCGGTGCCGGTGGGCAGTTTTGATCTCCGTATATCCAGCACCACAAAGTCAAGTACATCATGGCCGTTTGACACATGCCACCAGAGATTTTCATCATCCTCCTTCAGAAAGATGATGCCTTTCGAGCCAAAATAATTTTCTTTTTTCAGGTTTTTATGATACTTGTCGGTGACGATAAACTTATCAGAAACAGACAATCCTTCAAAGCGAACATCTTTTTCGGGATCAAAGACAGAATCCTTGAGCAACCAAAGCAGTTCATATGTCCCTTTCAGGGAAGGCGAAGCACAGGAAACGAGAAAGTCTGTGCCGGGTTTTAATTCATTTCCGTCAACAATAAGTGTAAGCTTATAAGGAAAGGTATTGATCCCAAAACTATACTCCTGCATATAAGATCCCTTAAAAGCAGAAAGTTTATTCGTTTCAAACTCCCGGCTGATATATTTTGCTGCTTCCTGGTCTCCATCCTTCACGTAACCTCTGCCGTGCATCGACTCTCCTGCCAGATCGTTTATCACTTTTCTGGCATAGTTCAAATCCTGTGAAAATACACAGGAACCCAAAATCATTGCAGCGATCAGTGTAAATATATTCTTCATAATTCCACTAATTGAATTTTTTCTCAATAAGTTTTTTAAGTCTGTTTGAGGCCTCCGAATTGCCATCCCATTTATGTTGTTCCTCGTATTCTGCCAGGGTATTTTCAGCTTCCGGCAATCCTTCCGCCAGATTGAGTTTTTCAATGGCTTCATTATAATCAGATGGGCTGCCCCCGAAAAGTTCATTGATGAACAGGAACTTATCATTGATCCCAATGGCCATTTTCAGATCCTGTACAGGCTGGTGTATCATATTTGCGGCAACAGATTTATCCTCCCCTTCCTGGAAAGAATCTGCAATGGTAGCGCTGCCTGAAAAAAGATCTGCAGTTGTTTTGGATTCGGGAATAGCCACTACCTTCTCTTCAGGCCTTTCCACTGCTTCAAGCTTCGGTTCAACTTCAGGATCTGAAACTGTTGTAGTTTTTGTTTCGATTGGCTTTTCCTCCATCCTTGTGGTCTCTTCCTCACTGCTTACCACAACTTCAGGTCCGGTTTCCTTTTCCTCTTCAGCCTTAATTTCATTTTCAGCATGCGGGATTTCTTCCTTAACATCAAATTCCTGAGGTGTTTCTGTACGCATAACATCTTTTTCAGGCTCTGGTTCCTTTGGTTTCGCAACTGTTTCATAAGAAGTCTCCGCTTGCAATTCATGAACCAATGCATATATTTCTTTAAGCTTTCCACTCATAAGGTCTATATCAATTTCATGTAGCTGCCCCGGATTTTTCATCAACCTTTCGATGTGTCCATCAAGAATGCTTGTAATGTTCCCTATTTCTTCCAATAAATTTGTGTTCTTCATCGTGATCCTATATTTTTTTTGTTAGCGTTGAGATTCGTTTTCAGCTGATCATTCTCCTGATTATCCCGGTTTTCATAAAAGGAATTTGCACTTTTCCTCTGAAAAAAATAAAAATTAATGCTCAGAAGAAGCCTCCGGATAAATTTTTTCATGCTGTCTTCGTATATTTGCATAAAATAAATTTATACCGGATTGTATAAACAACGAATAAAGGTATAAAAGATTGAGTTGATTCTGCATCAAATGTTTTTAGAAAAATCAAAATATTCAGAACGAAGCGGTTGGATTGAAGTTATCTGCGGATCGATGTTTTCTGGTAAAACCGAAGAACTTATCCGGCGTTTAAAGCGGGCAAAGATCGCAAGGCAGAAAGTTGAGATCTTTAAACCAATGGTTGATACACGTTATGATGATGAAGATGTGGTTTCTCATGATGACAATTCCATTCGTTCCACGCCGGTCTATTCAGCAAATCAGATCTTATTACTGGCCAATGATTTTGATGTGGTCGGTATTGATGAAGCACAGTTTTTTGATGAGGAGCTTTCTGCTGTCTGCAATATTCTGGCCAACAACGGCATTCGGGTAATTGTTGCCGGACTGGATATGGATTACCTCGGAAATCCATACGGCCCTATTCCTGTACTGCTTGCCACGGCAGAATATGTTACAAAGGTGCATGCTATATGCCCGATCTGTGGTGATCTTGCTAATTATTCACACAGAACGGTGGAGCAGGAAGGACAGCTTATGCTCGGTGAAACTGATGCTTACGAACCATTGTGCAGAAAACATTTCCTTGAAAAATTGAAAGATTCAAAGAAGAAACAATCTTAGATTGCGTTAATTCCTCTCAATTTCTTAATTTTGCATACTGTTTAATCCAAAATAATTATAGAAATGAAGAAAGTAATTGTAATATTCATGATGAGCATGTTTTTCGGAAGCATGTCATATTCACAAAACGAAACTATGTTTGTAATTCACACTGATTACGGCGACATGACAGGAATGTTATATAATGACACTCCCGGGCATCGCGACAATTTTATTAAACTTATCAATGAAGGCTGGTTTAACGGTTCAACTTTTCACCGGGTAATCAATAACTTTATGATCCAGGGAGGAGGCAAAGAAGGCGGAACTGTTGACGTGGGTTATACCATCCCGGCAGAGTTTGTTCCCGAGCATTTTCATAAAAAGGGAGCCCTTGCTGCTGCCCGTACGGATGACCAGGTCAATCCTGAAAAACGCTCCAGCGGATCACAATTTTATATTGCCCAGGGTAAACGCTATGGTGACAAGGAACTTAGTGACCTTGAAATGCGTAAGAATTGTGAGTGGACTGCTGAACAAAAGGAGATTTACAAAACTGTTGGGGGCGTAGCATTTCTCGATTACGATTATACGGTTTTCGGAGAAATTATTGATGGCCTCGACGTGATTGATAAGATCGCCGCTGTTCAGACAGCCCGTGGCGACAAACCGCTTAAAGATATCACAATGACTATTGAGATCATCGACTAAAGATATCCTGTATGAAGGACAAAATCATACAAGTGGGTGAAGAACTTGATCGCCTGGTGGCAGAAAGCCATGAGCAACTTGAGCAATTACGTATTCACTTTTTAAGCAAAAAGGGAGTGATCCCGGGCTTGTTCTCTGAATTTAGAAATATTGCCCCGGATCAGCGGAGAGAGTTTGGCCAGGCTTTGAATCTCTTGAAACAAAAAGCTGCAGAAAAGATTGCTGCATTGAAAGATCAGTTGGATCACTCCAGTATTCGTGATAAAACAGAAACTGATCTGAGCCGGCCTGCTGAAGAGATCAGCATTGGTTCAAAGCACCCCATTTCCCTTGTTAAAAACCGTATTACCGGGATCTTCCAGAACATAGGCTTTATTATTTCTGATGGTCCTGAAATTGAGGATGACTGGCACAATTTCTCAGCATTGAATTTTCCTCCCGAACATCCGGCCCGTGATATGCAGGATACGTTTTTTATTGAAAAAGGAGAAGATTATCAGAAACAGGTGGCATTGCGCACGCACACCTCTTCTGTGCAGGTAAGGGTGATGGAAACAACCAAGCCACCTATTCGTACACTTTCCCCGGGAAGAGTATTCAGAAACGAAGCCATTTCTGCCCGTTCACACTGCATTTTCCACCAGGTGGAAGGCTTGTATGTTGACAAAGGAGTTTCTTTTGCTGATCTTAAGCAAACCTTGTTTTACTTTGCCAGGGAAATGTTTGGTGAAGAAACAGATATCCGCTTCCGTCCTTCATATTTCCCATTCACCGAGCCTTCGGCTGAGATGGATATTTCATGTAATATTTGTAATGGTGAGGGTTGCAATGTTTGTAAATATAGCGGATGGCTGGAGATTATGGGATGTGGAATGGTCGATCCTGCCGTACTAAAAAACTGTGGAATCGATCCGGAGATCTATTCAGGCTATGCTTTTGGAATGGGTGTTGAACGCATCGCCATGATGCTTTACTCGGTCAGGGATATCAGGTATTTCTTTGAAAATGACCTGCGATTCCTGAAACAATTTACGTCCGCCTTATAAGATTACATACCTTATTCCAGGTCTGCACCATAAGGAACTGACAGGTGCCCCTGAACCAGTACCCAATTACCATCCCTCTTATCAAGGACTCCTGTGAAACGGATGCCTTCAAATGACATAGTCTCATCCTGATAAATATAGTTATAGTTGAGTATCTGAGAAAACCAGGCCGTGGTCCCTGCCTTATTGATCTTGATCTTTTGATCGCGGATACTGATCAGGATGTTTTCTAATTCATCAAACTGCTGCACCATTGCTTTCTTTATAGCTTCAAAGCCGACCAATTGTTCATCGCCCTCACTGCCAAACAAAACAATATCATCATCCGTAGCCCATATCTGTTCAATTGTGGCGAAGTCTTCACTTTCACGGGCCAACTCAAATTGTTCAATCACCGATCTGATCTCTGACATTTCCTTATCAAAGTCAACTTCGGGGCATTTTTCCTTTTCTGGTTCACATCCGATCATTCCTATCAGCAAGACAGGGATCAATAATCTGAATAAATTTTTCATTTTCATTGGTTTTTTTAGACGGCGAATCTTTCTGTCGCCGGATCATGGTTTTACATGTTTTGCTTTGCGGGATTTTCAATTATGCCTATCTGCTGTGAATATACGGCAATTTTCTTAGGAAATCAAGATTTGGTTTCATTTTATTCCGGTATGGATGCTCGATACTGGATACTAGTAGTGCGTTCTTTATGGTGGATGCTGCTTGTGTGAGGGTGGACACAAGTAAGCTTTATCTCTATATAGTGGGAGTAAGTTATTTAGAAAAATTCTTTATTATATGGCATATTATTTATAAATTTGCCTCCGATAAAACATACAGTATTTGTCATATGAATTCCCTTTCAATTCTTAAAAAATTCAAGACTGTTTTTTTTGTTGTAATCCTTACCACAGTGATGGTTTTGTCGGCATTCTTTACTTCTATTGATGTGTTCTCTCAGCATCATGAAAGCAGACAGGATGAAATTGAATTGATCGAAGAAGAAATAGCTAAAGGAGAACTTGATGCAGGAAAAATGATCATTGATCATCTGATCGACTCCCATGAGTGGCATCTCTGGACCTACAAAGGTCATCATGTTTCAATCCCCTTGCCTGTTTTTCTGATCCACAAGGGTGAATTCCATGCCTTCTGGTCGAACAAACTGGCGCACGGCCACCACCATAAAGGTTTCTATATAGAAGTTCAGGGTGATAATAAGGGTAAGGTTCTCAGTACCATACAGGATGATATGCTGGATGATGAAATTCTCAGGGAAGAAGGTACAAGCGGCCTTCCCATTGACCTTTCGATTACAAAAAACGTACTGGCCATTCTGATCAGTTCTATCATTCTGATCCTCATCTTTACATCAGTGGCCAGGGCATATAAAAGAAGAAAGGACCAGGCTCCGAAAGGCTTGCAGTCTTTCATGGAACCTATCATTATTTTTATCCGTGACGATATTGCAAAGTCATCCATAGGTGAGAAAAAATATGAAAAATACATGCCCTTTTTGCTCACTGTATTCTTCTTTATTTTCCTGAATAACCTGATGGGGATCGTCCCTTTTTTCCCGGGTGGGGCCAATATAACGGGTAATATTGCCGTTACCGGGGTGATGGCTATTTTCACCTTCCTGATCACCTCATTCAGTGGTAATCGTGGATACTGGACACATATCATCAACGCACCGGGGGTTCCCTGGTGGCTGAAGTTTCCAATACCATTGATGCCTGTTGTGGAGATTGTGGGAATATTTACCAAACCCTTCGTATTGATGATCCGTCTCTTTGCAAATATCACGGCAGGACATACCATCATCCTTGGGTTTATCAGCTTGATATTTATTTTTGGAAATATTAACGAATTCCTTGGCCTGGGTGTAGGCATAGGATTTTCAATACCATTTGCAGTTTTTATGAGTCTGCTTGAATTGCTTGTTGCTTTCATCCAGGCTTACGTATTCACCCTCTTATCCGCTTTGTATTTTGGCATGGCTGTGGAGGAACATCATTAACGAACCTTATAATAACCACTAAATATTTTGTATTATGAGTCTTTTAAGTATTGTATTACAGGCGGTATCAGAATATGCACCATTTGCACAGATGGGTGCCGGACTGGGTGCCGGAATTGCAGCAATAGGTGCCGGAATTGGCATTGGCCAGATTGGCCGTGGTGCTGTTGAATCCATTGCACGTCAGCCCGAAGCAGTCGGTGATATCAGGTCAAACATGATCATCGCCGCTGCGCTTATCGAAGGTGTGGCATTTTTTGCTATTGTCGTAAGTTTTTTGCTCGTCCTGATGTAAAAAGGAAGAGTAAGGTTCCAGGGATCTTAACGTTTGGTTAAGATCCCGGAACTTTTATCAGAACCTAAAGAAAAATATACATGGAAATAGTTAGTCCCGGAATAGGTCTGATCCTATGGATGACCATTTCATTTACAGCCCTGGTATTGATTCTTCACCGCTATGCATGGAAGCCCATTTTGAAATCGCTTCACGACAGGGAAGACACCATTGAAGAAGCCCTGAATACTGCAAATAAAGCAAGGGAAGAGATGAAAGATCTTAAAGCTGATAATGAAAAACTTCTGAAAGAAGCACAGGAAGAGCGCAATATTATACTGCGTGAAGCCAGGAAAGTGAAAGAGTCGATCATTGAGCAGGCAAAAACCAAAGCCAACGAAGAGGCCGACAACATTGTTGAAAATGCCAAGGAAAGGATCGAATATGAGAAAATGGCCGCAATGACAGACCTGAAAAACCAAATAGCTTCCATCTCCATCGAGGTGGCTGAAAAGATCCTTGAAAAGGAACTTTCCAGAGAAAATAAGCAGGAGGATTATATTAAGAAACTGATCAGCGACGCTCAACTCAATTAAGAACAGTATCATGCATAACACAATCATTCCACAACGCTATGCAAAGGCAGTCTTTGAATTGGCCCTGGAAATGAATTTACTGGAAGAAATAAAGGCTGATATGGAACTTATTTCTTCGGTTTGTGCTGATAACAAAGACTTTATCCGCATGCTTAACAGCCCTGTTATCCGTACAGATAAAAAGATAAAGATACTGAAGTCTGTTTTTGAAAAAGATATCAGCGATATCAGCATGCGCTACCTGGTGATCATCACCAGCAAAATGAGAGAAATGTTTCTCCGTGATATTGCTATTGAATTTCTTGTTGTTTACAAGAAATTCAAGAATATTATTACAGTACATTTTGCAAGTGCCTGGGAGATCAGTGATGAGATCCGTAAAAAGGTCAAAAAACTTCTCGAAGATCAGACCAAAGCAAACATTGAACTTATTGAAGAAGTGAAAGAAGATCTTATCGGAGGATTTGTATTGAATTATGATGATTATAAATATGATGCAAGCATTGCATACCAGCTCAAGAAATTAAAACAAAATGCAGCTGAGATCAATCTATACGTCAGAGGAATATAAAAAAACACAAATGATATGGCATCAATAAAACCAGCAGAAGTGTCCGCCATTTTGCGAAAGGAATTATCAGGATACAAAAATGAAGCAGAACTTCAGGAGGTAGGAACTGTGTTGCAGGTAGGTGACGGAATTGCCCGTATTTACGGACTGAACAATGTTGGGTCAGGGGAACTGATCGAATTTGAAAAAACCGGTTTAAAAGGCATCGTGCTGAATCTTGAACAGGATAATGTTGGTGCAGTGTTATTGGGAGAGCCTGAAGATATCAAAGAAGGTGACAGTGTAAAGCGTACCGGACAGATAGCATCCATTAATGTTAGCGAAGGTATGCTTGGAAGGGTAATCAATACCCTTGGAGAGCCTATTGATGGCAAAGGAGAAATAGAAGGAGAATCCTTCCTGATCCCTCTTGAAAGGAAAGCCCCTGGTGTTATTTTTCGCCAGCCGGTGAACGAACCTTTGCAAACCGGGATCAAAGCCATCGATGCCATGATCCCGATTGGCCGCGGACAGCGTGAGCTTATCATTGGTGACCGTCAAACCGGGAAAACCGCTATTGCCATTGACACCATCATCAACCAGAAAAAAAACTTCGATAAAGGTGAACCGGTATATTGTATTTATGTAGCTATCGGACAAAAAGGTTCAACAGTGGCCAATATATTAAAGATCCTTGAAGATAAGGGTGCAATGGAATACACTGTTATCATTACTGCAACAGCTTCCGATCCGGCTGCCATGCAGTTTTATGCTCCTTTTGCCGGTGCTGCCATAGGGGAGTATTTCAGGGATACCGGAAAGCCTGCCTTGGTGATCTATGATGACCTTTCAAAACAAGCTGTTGCCTATCGTGAAGTTTCACTCCTTCTCAGAAGGCCTCCCGGACGCGAAGCCTATCCCGGAGATGTCTTTTACCTCCATTCCCGTCTGCTGGAAAGGGCTGCCAGGATTATTTCATCCGACGATATTGCCAAAAATATGAATGACCTTCCGGCTTCATTAAAAGGAAAAGTGAAAGGGGGTGGGTCCTTAACAGCTCTTCCCATTATAGAAACACAGGCCGGTGATGTTTCAGCATACATCCCTACCAACGTTATTTCCATTACCGACGGCCAGATCTTCCTCGAATCCAACTTATTCAACGCAGGGGTCCGGCCCGCCATTAATGTGGGTATTTCGGTGTCGAGGGTAGGAGGAAATGCCCAGGTGAAAGCAATGAAAAAAGTAGCCGGGACGCTTAAACTCGACCAGGCACAATACAGGGAACTGGAAGCATTTTCTAAATTCGGTTCTGATCTTGATGCTGCTACCATGGCAGTCCTGGAAAAAGGGAAGCGAAATGTTGAGATCCTGAAACAGGATCAATATTCACCCATGAGTGTGGATAAGCAAATTGCTATCATTTACTGTGGTGCCACAGGTCTTTTAAAAAAAGTTCCTGTTGCACGGATACATGATTTTCAAGAAGAATTTCTCCATTTTATGGAAGAAAAACATTCAAAAACACTGAAAGAACTGGGAAAAGGGATCTTCAATGATGATATTACCAGGATTCTGGATGTTGCCGCTCAGAACATCGCCGAACGCTATGCAGTAAAAGACGAAAAAAAATAAGTGAGAGATCATGCCCAACCTTAAGGAAGTAAGAACAAGGATAGAATCTGTAAAATCAACACAGCAGATCACCAGTGCGATGAAACTCGTTGCTGCCTCCAAGCTCAGGAAGGCTCAGCGTGCAATCCTGCAGTTACGTCCTTATGCTCAGAAGTTACAGGAGTTTCTGCAAGGGATGAGTACAGATCTTGACCAGACCGATGAAGCCGTGTACGCAAAAGAAAGAGAAATAAAGAAAATTCTGATCGTAGTAGTAACTTCAAACCGTGGTTTATGTGGGGCATTTAATGCCAATGTTATTAAGCAGGCTGTTGCTCTCATTCATACCACATACAGGGATGCACACGAACGCGGAGATGTATCATTGTACTGTATAGGTAAAAAGGGCGCAGAATATTTTAACAAACATCAATACCCTGTTGCAAAAGAAAATCTTGCGCTCTTCGATGATCTTAACTATGAAAATGCACTCACCATTGCTGAGGAGTTAATGCAGGACTTCGCCGAAAAGAAATACGACCGTATTGATATCATTTACAACCAGTTTAAGAATGCAGCGGTACAGGTGCTGTTAACAGAACAGTTTCTTCCCATACTCCCTCCGGAAGATGATGGTTCGGGTTTGCAGGTCGATTATATTTTCGAACCCAACAAAGAACAGATCATTGAAGAGCTTGTACCCAAGAGCCTGAAAATCCAGTTTTTTAAAGTGGTATTGGATTCTTTTGCTTCTGAACATGGTGCCCGCATGACTGCCATGCATATGGCGACAGACAATGCCAGTGAGCTTTTGAAAGAGCTTAAGCTTTCCTACAACAAAGCACGGCAGACCTCTATCACCAATGAAATTCTTGAGATCGTAAGCGGGGCGGAAGCGCTTAAGAATTAAGAATAATGAATAACGAATAGAGAATAGAGAATAGCAAAACCAGCCTGTATTTGTTACTATTCCAAAGGATCATTACCTTTGTAAAAACCAGTTTATTAAACCTGAAACTTTATTACTATGTTATCAGAAAAACTCGAAAAGGCAATTATTGAGCAAATCAAAGCCGAAGAAGAATCATCCAGATTATATTTATCCATGGCTTCATGGTGCGAGGTAAACGGCTTTGCCGGTGCAGCCCAATTCCTTTTTGAACATGCCACAGAGGAACGCACGCATGCATTGAAATTCCTCAGTTATGTCAATGACAGGGGCGGGCATGCCAGCTTGCTTGCCCTCGAAGAGCCACCTGATCAATTTAAATCATTGCACCAGGTATTCGAGCAAGTTCTTAAACATGAAATCCTTGTAACAAGCCTTATCAATAACCTGGTAGAGCTAAGTATGGAAGAAAAGGATTTTACAACACTTAACTATCTGCAATGGTTCGTTACCGAGCAGATCGAAGAAGAAAGCCTGGCACGTTCTATCATCGACAAGTTCAATCTTGCTGCAGGTGAAAAAGGCGGATTGTTCCATATTGATAAGGAACTTGCCGCCATGGCAGCCGCTGAAGCTGCATCCCCGGAATAAGACAAACCTCACGGCTAGTGTCAAGTCAAGTGTTTGATTCAGAAAGTTCGCTAACAAGGCTTGTGCAGCCCGAAAAATGTGAGTTCACTTATGTGAATGACCATTTTGAGGGCAAACATAACGAAGATAGCGGACTTTCTGAACAAACACTAATTAGTTTGTAAATCGCAAGCCTGTATGATCAAATACTTTATAAGCCATTAATTTCACCCTGTCGGTAATAAGCATCTGTACCATGGCATAAGCCCATACAAACAGGACATACCAGCCGATGGGAGCAATGATCCAGCCAAAAGCACATATCAGTGAAACCAGGATCTTTGATAAGAGCGTTGACCAGATTAATCCCTTCCCGGGTGCAATAGACCAGAGCGGGCCGGATGTCCTGGCAAGGAAGATGGTCAGGTTGCCGGCAATGGCCAGCTCTGCAAAGACAAGTGTCTGAACCTGCTCAAATTCCATCTTGAAATAATGTTTTCCAAGATAGAACATGCCAAATGTAAACAGCACATTGGTAAACCCAAGCACCGAAGCAATGCTGATCACTTTCCGCATATTCCAGCTTTCCGGTTTCATTGTATAGCGAACCTTATCGTAGGCAATGGTCATAATGGGAAAGTCGTTGAAGACTGCCAGCATTACGATCATCACAGCCGTGACAGGATATTCACGGAAGAAAAGTATCGCCAGCACAGTAAAAAACAGTACATCAATGGTTTCCGAGATCCTGTAGATGGCATAACTCTGCATGCGCTGGAAGATTTGCCGGCTCTCCTTGATGGCATCTACAATGACGGACAGGCCCGGCTTGGTTAAAACAATGTCGGCGGCAGACTTGGCTGCATCCGTTGCTCCGTCGACGGCAATACCGGCATCTGCTTTTTTCAGTGCCGGTGCGTCATTCACACCATCGCCGGTCATACCCACAATATGATTGTTCTCCTGTAACAATTGTACGATCTCATACTTGTGCTCCGGAAAAACCTGGCTGAATCCATCAGATTCTTCAATCATGGCTTTGGCTTTCCTGTCGGGAAGATCAACAAATTGGCTGGCAGGAATAATGTTCTTACCAATATTGACCTGTTGTGCAATTTCTATGGCTATGGCAGTGTGGTCGCCGGTAATCATTTCTACCTTGACGCCCATCTCCTGTGCCTGCCTGATGGTTTCCGCAGAATCTTCCCTCGGTGGGTCATTGAGCGCAATCAGGCCGACATATTGCCATTTCCCGGCTTCATCTGTTCTGGCCACTCCCAGGGTTCTGTATCCATGCGTTCCGGCCTCATTAACGATATTCTCAACCTCTTCTTGTGTTGATCCCTTATCTTCAATCAGTTCCAGGATCATCTGGGGAGCACCTTTACTCACCTTTATCTCATTGGATTTCATATCAATTAAGGCTTCCGTTCTTTTTGATACCGGATCGAAAGGCTTGAAGTCTTTCTGAACAAAAGAAGTAATTTTCGTCCATAAGCCGGAATTCTTTTCAGCCAGTTCCAGCACAGCATTGTCCAGGGGATCGTTATTTTCGGCTTTGGATGCCATCGCTCCGAAAATTAGAATGTCATCTTCACTGTAATTGCCAATGGGATGTAAACCTTTCACGCTAAGCTTGTTCTGTGTAATAGTGCCTGTTTTATCAGAGCAGAGAATGTCCATGCCGGCCATTTCTTCAACAGCAACCAATTTTCTGATAATGGCTTTCTTCCTTGAAAGTTTGAGTGCCCCAACAGCCATGGTTACACTGAGCACAGCCGGCAGGGCAGCCGGAATAGATGCTACTGTAAGCACCAAAGCAAATTGCAGCAGGTCTATCAGCCTTTCCTGACGAAATAGTCCGGACAGGATCACGATCAGCACCAATATAAAATTCAGTATGATAAGGTAGTCGCCGATGCGGATGACCGCTTTCTGGAAATGGCTCTTTGTTTTTGCCTCAGCTACAAGTTTTGCCGTTTTTCCGAAGAAGGTATTTAAAGCAGTACCATAAACCACGGCATTCATCTCACCCTGTTTTGCAATGGACCCTGAAAAAGCGATGTCGCCGGCATATTTTTCAACCGGCAGGGATTCGCCTGTAAGAGCAGACTCATCAATGATCAGATACTCGCCATCCAATAACTTTACATCTGCCGGAATAATATCGCCAAGCCGAATGCGGATGATATCGCCCGGTAGCAACTCACGGGCTTCCACTTCATGCCACTGGCCTTCCCTCAACACCCTGGCTTTACTCGCCAGGCTTTTTTTAAGCATGGCCATAGCATTGTCAGCTTTATAGCTCTGCACGAACTCGATCAAGGCGTTGATCAGAAGCAAACTTCCGATGATGATCACATCTTTCCAATCCTTGTCGATGATGCTCAATATCACTGCAGCTTCTATCATCCACGGGATAGGCCCCCAGAAATTCTTCAGAAATCTGAGCAGGAGGCTTTCTTTCTTCTCTACAATCTCATTAAAGCCAAATTTATCCCTTCTGGTGCTGATCTCTTTTTCAGTCAGTCCAATTTTGGGGTCAACATACAAATCCTTGAGCAGGTCTCCTGTATCAATGGTTTTGGCCTGCTCGCTTTCGTAGATCATTTCAGCCATAATAAATATTTTGATTTATTGACTTCAGCAGCGTATTTCCTTCTCCAGTTTTTCATACCAGCTCTGCCCGTATCTTCTGATCAGGGCATCTTTCAGGAATACATATAGTGGTATGCCTTCTTCATTCCCTTTTTCAAGGGCCACATTGCAGATCTGCCAGCGATGATAGTTCACAGCGTCTCTCTCACCTACTTTGGAAATTCGTACCGGGTAAAGATGACAGGAGAGCGGTTTCCTGAATGGGATCTTTCCTTCTTCGTATGCCTTCTCTATCGCACACCAGGCAATTCCATCAGTAAAATTAATAAAAGCACAATCACCATCACGAATCAGGAGTGTAACATACTTACCTTCAATATCATAATCGAAGACACCGCTTTTTTTCACCGCTTCAATTCCCTCAGGGATCATATATTCCATGATCTGCTCCAGGTAGTCCTCCATCAGGGAGATCTCTTCCTCTTCAAGAGGCGCACCAGCATCACCCTCCACACAGCAGGCACCAAGGCATTTCTCCATCGGGCAAACAAAGTTTACCAGGTAGAGATCATCAGATACCATGATGTTGTCGATGATGAGCATAGATGCAAATATAATTAAGTTTTAGGTGTTCCACCTCCACTAATGTTTCGGCGGACGCAGTGGATTTTGGGCCCTTCGACAAGCTCAGGACATTTGTTGAGTGTTCTTCCTTCGCTTTGCTTACGCTTGCGCCTCCCGTCGGCAAGCCTTTGACGGCCAATGGGTGGTGCAAGACTTAGCATAACTGATTTCGACGAAGGGAGGGATCTCCTTCAGATGTTGATTATGCAGAAAAAATCTTAACTTTACGCTACATTGCCTTAGACACAGTTTTGCGACTCATTTGCATGAGAGTGGATACAATATCAGGATAATCCAGGAGATATCAGGATACAAGAGCATCAAGACAACATAGTTATACAACATAAAGAAAATATTTTGAATATGTAAATCAAAAAAAGGATAATTAATAATATGACAAAACTTTTAACTATCGGCGTGATTGGAAAATCACTAAAAGAAAACGAAAA
>JABMQZ010000271.1 GCA_013202965.1 Bacteroidota bacterium
AAAGTGAGCTAAAGTGAGCTAAAGTGAGCTAAAGTGAGCTAAAGTGCCTAAAGTTCGGGCTTGGATTTTGAATTATGAATTTTGAATGTTGGGTTAGATTATAATTTTAGGGTGTTGAATCTAATTAATTGATATATTTTCAGTATTATCTAATTCGATAAATAATGTATTGCTACAACCTGAATTTGAGCTTGGGGAAAGGCAAATGGCATAAGGCATAAGACTTGCGAATTGCTGAATTCTTCACTATAAACTCTTCACTCTAAATCATCACTCGGCACTCGGCACTCGGCACTCGGCACTCGGCACTCCTGTTCCAGTAACCAGCATCCAGTATCTGCTAATAAAAGCGCCTAATTTGAAAATTCAGAGTTACCATTTGAATTCTTGGTACTTAATACTTTATACTATATCTTTGTTCTCAAACTTATACTGACCCTACTATGAAAAAACTATTTCTGCTCACTATTACTTTATTTCTTAGCTGCATACTTACTGCACAGATCGCTTACAGTCCGCTTGTTGATTCACTCAAGAATGAGGTGACTGAAATTTCCATTTCAGAGCTTTTGGAAAAACTCTCCGGCGAAGTTCCGGTAATTATTGGCGGTCAGGAATATACCCTGGAAACCCGCCATTCCTACACCAGCTTTAACCCGCTGGCAGCCCAGTGGATATATGAACAATTTGATGCCATGGGAATACCTGTGGAATACCACTATTTCAATACTAACGGGGAAAATGTTGTGGCAACCATAAACGGCAGTTTGTATCCCGACCAGCAGTATATCGTATGCGCCCATTATGATGATATGCCTCCGGGCAGCCTGGCTCCGGGTGCTGATGACAATGCATCTGGTGTGGTTGGTGTGCTGGAAACTGCACGGCTGATAAAAGATTTTGACCTCAAGTACACTGTAAAATTCATCGCGTTTGATGAAGAAGAACAAGGCCTGATCGGAAGTAATGCTTATGCCAACCAGGCTTCCAACAATGGTGATGATATCCTTGGCGTACTTAACCTTGACATGATAGCCTACGAATCAAATGGTGATTTCGAAATGTCCATTTCAACAAATGCCCAATCCACGGAATTCACCAATGAATATACCAGTGTGCTGGCCACTTACGATTTTGATCTCACATACAATTATATCACAACCGGTGCCAGTGACCATTCCCCTTTCTGGAATAATGGATACCAGGCGATACTGGCCATTGAAGACTGGTATGATTTTAATGCATATTATCATACTGTGAATGATCTGTTTGATAATTGTAACATTCCTTATTTCCGGCAGATGGTTCAATCTGCAGTTGCCACTATGGCTTCGCTTAGCATGGACATGAAAATGGAGCTGATACATGAGCCTCTGATATCAGGAAATTTTATTGATGAGCGCGAGGCAATCCTGCTGGTGAACTCCAATCACACTGTGGGTACAGGGAATCAATCACCCAGATTATATTACAGTGTTGATGAAGGTGCCTTTTTTGAGCTTCAGCCTTATACTTCAAACCTGGACACCTTCCGCTTTATGATCCCCGGACAAGCCATGGGAAGCAAAGTAGAATATTACCTTGCTGCGCAGGATGATGCTGCCACCCTGATCGCGACACTACCGGGTGGAGGCAGAGGGATCAATCCTCCGGGAAATATTGCACCTGAAACTTTTTTCAGCTATGTTATCGCAGATATCAATTCCATGGTGCTGTGCAGCAATACGGTACCCAAGGCCATCGAAGACCTTCACAATTTGTATGATACCATCATGGTTGAGCAGGATGGCATCCTGGTTGACCTGAATGTGGAATTGGATATCACACATAGCTACGACGGCGATGTGGAAATTTACCTGATCGGGCCAAATGGCCAGGAAATTGATCTGAGTATCGCTCATGGGGGATCGGGGAACAACTATATCGGAACCATCTTTGATGATGAGGCAACTACTCCCATCGCACAGGGAAGCGCACCCTTTACCGGTAGCTATATTCCTGATGAGCCACTGGCAACATACATTGACAATTCTATAACAGGCGCCTGGATACTTCGTATATACGACAATGCCATGAATGACCAGGGAACCCTGGATAACTGGTGCCTGAATATGTTTTACGCAGATGACCCGATATATATATCGAAACTGGAGAACAGGGATATGAAATTACTTCAGAACTATCCCAATCCCTTCAGGGAAGAAACAAATATTTCCTTTGAGCTTCCGGGGGAAAGCCACGTGATGATCAATGTCATTGACATGATGGGAAGAGACCTGGGAACGATTGTCAACAAGCAATATGATGCCGGAATGCACAATATTCGATGGCAGGCCGGAGCCCTTCCCCAGGGAAGGTACTTTTACCGGATACAAACCGATAAAGCGGTGGAAGTAAAATCTATGATGATAATAAACTAAAAGCCTATGCAGTTCAATAGAATCCTTTTAAAACTTAGCGGTGAAGCCCTGATGGGTGATCAACAGCATGGTATCGACCCTGACCGGCTGAAACAGTTTGCTTCAGAAATTGTTGATGCAGCCGGTACCGGTACGGAGATTGCCATTGTTATCGGTGGCGGAAATATTTTTCGCGGCCTGAGCGGGGCTGCTGAAGGTATGGACCGGGTTCAGGGAGATTATATGGGAATGATGGCCACGGTGATCAACAGCCTTGCCTTGCAGGCAGAACTTGAGAAGCAGGGTGCTGAGACTGAACTTTTCTCCGGCATGCTGATCAGTCCTGTTGCCCGGCCAATGAGTGCAAAGTCAGCTATACAGGAGCTGGAAAGAGGTAAAATTATCCTTATCAGCGGTGGAACCGGGAATCCTTATTTTACTACCGATTCGGCATCGGCATTAAGGGCATTGGAGATCAAAGCAAACATCATCCTGAAAGGGACACGTGTGGACGGGGTGTATACGGCCGATCCTGAGAAAACCCCATCTGCAACAAAATATGAAACACTCAGCTATGCGGAAGCACTCAGTAAGGATTTGCGTATTATGGATCTGACTGCATTTACACTCTGTAAGGATAATAATATGCCGATATACGTTTTCAACATGAACGAGCCTGGTAATCTTAAAAAGGTTTTGAATGGGGAAAAGCCCGGAACATTGGTGAGTAATTAAAATCCTTATATTTGTCATCAGAACCGTAAAACCTCAATATCATGAACGAAGAAGCACAAATGTGTCTGGATGAAGCCAGGGAAGGCATGGAAAGTGCCTTAACACACATGGAGCGCGAATTTCAAAAGATCCGTGCCGGCAAAGCAAGCCCGCAGATGCTGGAAGGCATCATGATTGACTATTACGGCACAATGACACCCCTTGAGCAAACATCCAACATCAACACTCCTGATCCCAGGCAGATCGTCATTCAACCATGGGATAAAAGTATATTGGGAGAAATTGAAAAAGCCATTATGAATGCCAATCTGGGATTGAATCCTAAGAATGAAGGTGAAGTGCTCAGGATCAATGTGCCACCCCTGACTGAGGAAAGACGTCTTGATTTGGTTAAAAGAGCCAAAGCTGAGTCTGAAAACACCAAGATCAGCATCAGGAATACAAGAAGAGCAGCCAACGACCTGGCAAAAAGCCTTGAAAAGGATGGTCTCCCGGAAGATGAATCAAAAAAAACCCAGGATATGATACAGGAGCTCACCGATGAATTTATCAAAAAAGTGGATGAGCTGGTGGATGCGAAAGAAAAAGATATGATGACGGTGTAGGAGTTCCGAGTTCCGAGTGCCAAGTTCCGAGTGCCGAGTGATGAATGATGAATGATGAATGATGAGTGCCGAAGGGCTCAATTAATTTCCTATTCTGTACAGTTTCGGCAGATATCTATTTTGCTCCGCTCGGTAAAAACCTGTTTTCTGAAATCCTTATAAGCTTTGTTCCTCCAGATTTCCTTAAAAGGGTGTGTTTCCAGTTTTCCCAGTTGATGTGCTGCATTTTTATCAAAACAACACGGCACCACACGCCCGTCCCAGGTGATAACAGCTCCGCTCCACATTCTGAAGCAGCGGTTGCGCATGGGGCGCTTTATTTTCCACTTTCCATTCTCTGCCCTGACATATCTTGCATACTTTGGGTTCTCAGGGATCAGCTCCCGGTCATTTTCATAATTATACACCTGGGCTGTTTTTAGCTCCAGCCTGTTTGCCCCGAGTTCTTTTGCCAGCTTTTTCATCGCCGGGATCTGATGTTCATTGGCCTTGAACACCAGGAACTGTATGATCACATAAGGCCGGGAAGATTTTAGCTGCTTTTTCCAGCTTACGATATTTCGGATGCCTGCCAGCACTTTGTCAAGTTCACCACCCTTGCGATACTGCTCATAAGTTTCCTGGTCGGTGCCGTCCAGAGAGATGATCAGCCGGTCCAGCCCTGACTCTACTGTCATTTTGGCCTGGTCATTATCAAGGAAATGCCCGTTTGTGGAAGTAGCTGTATAAACCCTGTTTTTCCTGGCATAGCTGATCATTTCAAAGAAATCCGGGTTTAGAAATGGCTCTCCCTGGAAATAAAGGATGAGGTACATCAAATTCCTCTTTAACTGCTCGATCACTTTTATAAAATCGTTTTTTGACATGTTCCCCGATGGCCTCGAAAATTTTCCCAGTCCGGAAGGACATTCAGGGCAGTGCAGGTTACAGGATGTCGTGGGCTCAATGGACACACTGCCCGGCATTCCAAGGTGCAGGGCTTTGCTTCTCATCAGGCTGATGAAATAGCTGGCCCGGAGCAGGGAATAATTCCACAGCTTCCGTAACGAAAGTGTTCTCAGGAAGTTAATTCCGTCTCTTATGGCTGAAAGTTTGCCCGGCATCCGGTTCAATGCTTTTATAGATTTTGGGTAGACTTCCTGACCTTCTGTTTTTTTGAAGCAGCATCGATCATTCGTGCCCAACTGACCTTTTCCCCGCTTTCAAGCGATTCGTATGCATACATTTCTCCGGTTTTTATGATGCGGCATTTCCCAAGGTCATAACGGAGAGACTCCACAATATCACCTTCTTTTAATGGTTTTCCATCCAGGTCAAGCATCACAGGCAGGGTTTCTTTCTTTTTTTTGCTGAACATCTTAGAGTTTTAATTTGCTCAAAATTAGTAAAATAATGCGGGATGGCATCCCTATAAGGATGGCATCCCAAAATAATATGCTTAGCTTTGCCCTGAAAACCTTAGCCCCCTTATGCCCGTCATCATCGAAATCAAATCACGCTGCCAGGATCCTGAAAAGGCAAAAGAAATTTTACGCAGGCTTAATGCTGAATATAAAGGCAGGGATCACCAGATCGATACCTATTTTAATGTTGCCTCAGGAAGGCTGAAACTCAGGGAAGGAAATATTGAAAATAACCTTATTTATTATGATCGTGCCGACCAACATGGCCCGAAAAAGTCGGAAGTGATCCTCTATCCTCCCGGAGATCATCCGGGTTTAAAAAAAATACTGGAAAAAGTTCTCGGGAAGAAAGTCATCGTAGATAAGCAAAGGGATATTTTTTTTATAGAAAATGTAAAGTTTCATGTTGATACCGTGAAAGGTCTCGGGAGTTTTCTGGAGATAGAGGCCATCGGGGAAGAAGGGCAGGAGGAGAAGCTAAATCAGCAATGCGAGTATTATATGGGTCTTCTCCACCTTGATAAACAAGACCTGCTTCCCAATTCATACAGTGATCTTTTAATGGATAAAGAATAAACGAGCATGCATATCAATAAACGGATCCTCTTTCTGATCTTAACAATCATTTTTGCAGCACAATTCTCCACTGCTCAGAACAGTATGGTATCCAATGCAGTGCAGGCATTCCATAATGCCGAGTATGGGAAATCCTACGAGCTTGCTAATGACGCACTTGCCAATGTTGAAGCGCTCAGTGGTGATTATGTTTCTGTTGCATTTTATTATCTTGCCAAATCAAGGATACAAGTGCTCAGGGAGGCCCGTATTGCAAAAGACCAGGAAAAACTGTCCGGGATGCGCAATGCCTTGATCGAGAGTTATTTCGACTATAAAGATGCCCTGAAAACTGCCGATGCCAAGTTGGAATCAGACATACTTCTTGATCTGTCTGAGTTGTACAACCCTATTCTTCAAACGGGTCTGTCAGCACTGAATACGGCTTATGACGATCATCAGCCTGAAAATGTCAGGAATGCTGCGCTGAAGGCAGCTGAAGGATATCTCGTAGCTGCAAAGGATATATCACCAACATACCTTGTCTGCGATCTGCTGGGGCAAACATACTTCTCTAAAGGTGATTCCCTCGCTGCCCTGAACCTTTTCCAGGAAAGCATTGGCGCATATAAAATCCATCCACCGCGCTCACCGGATTTCCTGATTGCATATGTGTTTTACCGTAAAGCCATCATTGAACGATACAAAAATCACGACAACATGCTCGCCCTTTCTAGCTTGATTGATGGTGGAAAGCTGTTGAAGGCTGAGTTCAGCAGGCTCAATAGCACGGGCGCCCTGACCCCTGAAGAAAAAAGGATATATGACACAGGAATGGCAGACCTGGTCAACTTTGAACTTGATATTTACGCGAATGACCCTTCACTGAGTGATGAGGCCATTATCAGGTTTCAGGAAGTCCTGCAGATGTACCCTGAAGATTATGATAAGCATGTGGCCTATGCAAACATGCTTGAAAGTGTTGATCTTAATCTTGCCATCGACGCTTATGAAACTGCCATCAGTATTGATGGCACACAGGAATTGGCACATTTCAACCTGGGGGCGATCTATAATAACCTGGGATCAGAGTTTTATCTTCAGGGTCTGAATCATAAAGATGATATTATCGCCGACAGCCTTTTCCATGAATCGAACAAATATTTCAGAAAGGCATACACCTATATGGAGCAAGCCTATTATCTGAACCCTGAATTGATCCAAAGCATCCGGGCATTGGTGCAGCTTGCCAATTCCCTCGGCCTTGAGGAAAAGGCTGCATTTTATAAGCAGAAAGAGATCGAACTCAGGGGTTTTTAGAGGTTTGGATGTTGGGTGGCGTAGTGAATTAGTATAATTCTTTATGGCATTCTGCACAAAACTTATCTTTCCACGCCTGCCGGGGATCATTAGGATGCACAAATTCAAGGGGAATATTGATGTTCGAGACCTGCATGGTGTCAATGGCACCCTGTGCAATGATAGTGTGACAGAGATTGCAATCCATTGAGATCACGTCCCCTGCCTCCGAAACATGACGGTCGTTATGACACCTGAAGCATCCTTTAAACTCAAGGTGGCCTATATGATTCGGATACGAATTCCAGTTGACCTTCATATGCGGAAAAACATTTTCCATGTATGCTTTTTGTATGCCTGTTACAGCCATATCAATTAATGGTCTTTGATTTTCAAATAGATCTTCATGCATGAATTCGTAATACATAAGCACTTCAGCTTCAATGTATGACATTGCACTGTCGAGGGTCGGAAAATCAATATTGATCACTTCCATGGCTACCATCTTAACATCCGGTAATTCTTTCGGGATCTTACCAGCGGTCATGGCATCATTGATAAATCGGATTGGCGTTTTATAATCATGGGATGGACGGTTATGACAATCCATGCAATCCATGGTCCTCGTTTCCATATGGCTGCCTATATTCCCATCAGCGAAATAATCCGGATCTTTGTAGATCACTTCCTTCCCCGTTTTCCGGTTTGTCATCTTCACCCAGGGTATGGTGTCCCTGTGGGATTTCGGTGCAGTCATGTATTCAATTTTTACATCGGGATTGATGTGCCAGTGTATGCCTTCCTCAAGGCCGAGGGCACTGTACGATGACCCAATTTTCATTTGCAGTGCAATGTCCCATTCAGTATTGTTTTCATCTGCCAGATAATGTTTTTCTGTCCGAAGTGTCCGTGAGTAAAATTTCTCCGGCCAATGGCACTCTTCACACGTTTCCCTGGCAGGGCGGAGGTTCGTGATAGGTGTTGGTATTGGTCTTGGAAAATTATTGCTTAACACAGCATATACCTGGTAAAGGCCTGATAACTTTGACCGGACATACCAGTTTGCCCCGGAACCCACATGGCACTCAACACAACTCACCCTGGCATGCGGAGAGTTTTGATAAGCAACAAATTCAGGCTCCATAACCTGATGGCACAGTGTGCCGCAAAATTCCACAGACTCGGTATAATGAAAAGCTTCATAACTGCCTACTGATGACAATAACAGAAAAAGGATTGTACCTATAGTGAAGACGACAAATGCATTCCGGTGTCTGTAATTGTTAAGATCAACATAAGGCCATTTCATTTCCTGGCTTAGACCTTCTTTCTTCTGCCTCCGGCGATGAACAACCATTCCAATGGGGATCATAATCAAACCTATTACCATAATCACAGGAAATAGGATATATATTACCAGTCCCAGATAAGAACTTCCTTCCATGAAAAAAAATGAAATCACAAAGAGGAAAATGATCATAAACAATGCAATGCCTGAAATGATAGCACCGCTGATGGAAGTCCAGTTATGAAAAGATTTAGGAAATTTCATAAAAATATTTTTAAGGGTTACTTATAATATAATTAGCATAATACCAAATGCCATACTCATTAGATTTATCATGGCAATAGTGATTATGAAACATAAAGTTAATATACATTAACCTTATATGCTAATATTTATATATCTTTATTTATAATTTTAACTATCCAAGCATTTGAAGGAGGCATAATTTGCAATCAAAGACTCAATATACATGGTGGTTTTGCGATGATCTTCCGACTGATCCAAGGATTGATAAAGGCCTTATCCTGGTAACAGGTGCCACCGGATATATCGGAGGCAGGCTCGTTCCGGAATTACTTGCACGTAATTACCGTGTGCGGGTGATGGTACGGTCATTTTCTCCAGACTATGCTAGCCGTTGGCCGGGAGCAGAAATAGTTCAGGGAGACGCCCTGGATGTGGAACAATTAAACACTGCCCTCAAAGGTGTAGACACGGCCTACTATTTGATCCATTCGCTTCTTCTCGGGTATAAAAAATTCGAAAAAACCGACATTCAGGTGGCGATAAACTTCAGGATCGCTGCAGAAAACCAGAAAATAAAAGGGATTATTTACCTGAGCGGCCTGGGAAAGAGAAACACCCAGCTTTCTCCCCACCTTGAAAACCGGGCCATTGTGGGAGAAAATCTGTCGCAGGGCCCCATCCCTGTGACAATACTGAGGGCAGGCATGATCATCGGTTCAGGAAGTGCATCTTATGAGATTCTTTCAAACCTGGTCAGGAATACACCAATATTTTTCATACCCGGATGGGCCAAAACAAAATCCCAGCCAATTGCATTGAGGGATGTGATCAAATACCTTGTCGGAGTACTGGAACTTGATGAGGCCCGTGGAAAAGAATTCGATATAGGGGGGAAAACAATACTCACATACGATAAGAAACTCAGGGATCTTGCAAAACTACTTGGCAAGAAACGGATATTTTTACCTGCCGTGATTACTACTCATGCTGTTTACGGGTATCTTGCCAGTTTGCTGACTCCTGTCCCCGGCCCGATCACCAAAGTTCTTGTCAGAGGATGTAGGAATGAGGCTATTTGCCACAATAATGAGATCAGGGAGTTGATAAAATTTGAACCATTATCATTCGAGGAGGCACTGATAGCAGCCTTATTAAGAGAAGAGAAAGACCAGGTAACTTCGCGATGGTCAGATTCATTCCCTTATGCACATGAACTGTCTGTAAAATTGACAGAGCTAAATCCTGTTCCTAAATATAACACCTCCTACTGCCTGCTGAGCTTTAAAGAACCAGCTTCTCTTTTTAAATCATTCTGCAGTATAGGAGGAAAAGTTGGATGGTTTCAAAGCAATTGGATGTGGCGACTGAGAGGGATGATCGATCGCTTGCTGCTTGGTGTGGGATCTTCACGTGGGCGAAGAAGCTATTCAGAACTCAGGGTGGATGATGTGATTGACTTCTTCAGGGTTGAAAACATTAAAAAAGACAAATTATTATTGCTCAGGGCTGAAATGAAAATACCTGGAAAAGCCTGGCTGGAGTTCATTATTGACTCGTACGAAGGATTGAATAAGCTATCGGTTACAGCATATTTTCAACCGTCGGGGATAATGGGCAAACTATACTGGTATTTCTTCCTCCCTTTTCATTTTTACCTCTTCAAAGCCCTGATAAAACAGATCGAAAAGAGAAGCTAAGGACAGAAACTCTGCATATAAAATACCGGATGCCGTCCCTCGTCCCCCTTTCAATCTGCTTACCACAAACTTGCTTCGCTCAACAATGCCCTTTTTATTTATTCTATTCCAGACCTTCAATCGGAAATACAATACTTACCTTATAAGCGAAATTATCGGCAGGGGTGTCAAATCCATACGGTCCATAACGATAAAAGACTCCGGCACCAAGTTTGTAAAATTGCAGGTCAAGCAAACCGTGAAGCAGTATCCCTGATTCATAGTATCCTTTCTCCATGGTATTGAAGTCCACATTATGATGCTGTGCGCTGTTATTTAATGCCCCGAAAGCAATATTGGTGGCCAGCACCACTTCGGGTGAGAAAAAACGGGTGCGTACAAGCAATTCCCCGAAATTATGGGATAGGTACAGAGCCACGTAACGGTTGCTCAGGAATTCGTTCATGCGCATGGTAGCAAAGCTATTGGGGGCATAAATAGTAAACACCCTGTAACTGCCATTGCCATTATAAAGATTGCAATAAGGCAAATCCCCATCAATATATCCTGCCCGGACCTCAATGCTGGTTTTCCCAAGATATTTGGTGTAGAAGGATTCAGTGATTTTCAGGTCGAAGCGGTTATATTCAAATTCTCCCTTAAGTATAGTATTGAACCCCCTGGTATATTGAAAGCTAAGCACCGGATATTTGGTTCCAAGGGAGAGCTTTATTCTTTTTGTGCGGAGGAATTTTTCCCGGAAAGCAAAACGAAATCCAAGTGATAACTCGGTGAAATGGAATTCATTCATCAACAAGGAAGTTCCGCTTTCCGTCTGCCCATAGTAATAATCCGGATATGCTTTTTTATAATCACTGTTCAGGGAAACATTCCAATTAAAATGCTGCAATGCCCTGAATTGCAGTGATACAAAAGTCCTTTCGGTCATATTCATCCTGCGGATCAGAAAGTTCCTGAATCCTTCAGCCCTCAGGAAAGATTTTTGTTCACCGAAGAAAGAAACACCACCACTTTCAGATACATCATAAAAATATCCCGCTTTAAGCTCCAGTTCACTGTAAGGATGTAGGGTGGCACTGATGTCACCGCCATATTTGGATGTTATGTCCTTAAACCCATAACCCCAGAATCCCCCGATTTTAAAGCGTTTTGACAGCCTGTCATTGGTATGGATCCCAAGCCCGAGATACAATCCCTCATACTGGTTATAACGCAGGAATTTATCGATATCAAAATCTATGAACTTCACAGGGATCCTGCCTGTCATCACTGTTTCGAAAATTCTTGCCAGGCGATCAAAATTCGCCTCCCGCCCAACACTGTCCATGAATGCATAAGTTTTCAGGTCTCTATCAGATAAGCTGTCAACACGGTATTTCTTCCAGTATTTTTCATTCCTGTCGTGTGCATTGGGGTCAACATCTATTTCAATATTGCTAAACTGTCTTTTCACCAGTTCCGGGTTCAGTTCTATATCTGTAATGTAGCTTTTACCCACACCAACAAAGGAGTATTTCTTATCATTTACCGAGGCCCCAATGGCCTTTATCCATATATCGGTATTGAGTTGAACAGGGAACCATTGTTTCTCGTTCACCAATTCATACATCTGCTGGATTCTGATAAAAAAAGCACCCTCATCACGTGTGGGTTCCGCGATCACATTTTGTATGGCCCAGTTGTGAGTGTTGATCGACAATATCCCTTTCAATCCATCAAAATTAGTGTTAGGCTTTGGTTGAAATGAGATGATGAAAACTGTATCATGTCGTGCTGTATAAGCCGTATCCTCAATAATAAAAGTGTATTTTGAAGTGCTTCCCCTGCTTATCGGATTCACATATTCGTTGCGGGCAATGGTGATCAGCTCACGATAAAATGAGGTGGATTGTATTTGCGAAACAAGAAAAACAAACATGGGGTCTTTCATCCCTGAGACTCTGCTGGCGATAACATTTTCCTGATTTCTTTCAGGATAGAGAAATTTTCGCTCAGTCACCGACTCTGCAATAAAGATATCCTGCCTGTCGAAAAACCTTCTGACCTCCAGGGAGCCTGTGTCCAGATCAAGGGTGTCCAGCATCCTCAGAGAATCCAGGTCGAGGGTAAAGATTACTTTTTCATAGGAGGTATATGAAAAAGATTTCAGCTTTTCGGGATCGTTCAGCTCACGATGCGCCACCACATTTTTGATGATCCTGTGCGCAGGATTGATGCCCGGAAGAATGATCACCTCTCTGAGTTCATAAGGAATCCTTTTCATATAGATCTTCAATCTTTCCGTATCTTCACTTATCTCGTAATTCAACGACTCATAGCCGACATAGCTAAGCTTTAGAAACTCTACCGGTTCATAGGATGAAAAGCTGAACTTCCCATCAATATCAGTATAGCCACCCTGCCTGCTGTCGTTGATAACAATATTTACAAAGGCAAGTGATCCACCGGTTTCCGCATCAAGCACTTTTCCGCTGATGGCTTGTGGCTGGGCATTGAGGAGCATTGGGAATAAGCTTCCTAAAACAAAAAGTAATATCAGAAGGTGTGATTTCAGGCTCATTTTTGCAAATCCTTTTGTAAATATACGGATAATGGAACATTATGGCGAAAGTGATAAGAGGGATCTATAACAAACTTATTAAAGTGAGCTACAGTTTGGAGTCGGGTTATGGATTATGAATTATTCCCTACGGAAGCAGGCAAGCTGATTTCTGATTTCTGGTATCTGATTTCTGGTATCTGACTTCTGATTTCACTAAGTTTGCATCAGCAAAAACACAAAATGCCATCATACATCCTTGCATATTTTCACAAGCATAAATCTCTCATCGAAGAGAATCTTCTGCTATGTGCCGACCCGAAAGATGCTGAAGCAGTCCATAATCTTCGTCTGAGCATTAAAAGACTTCGTGTACTTGCCAGGCTGGCCGAGGAACTCAGCGAAGGGGCTTTCGATGCAATGGGCAGCATGAAAAAAATCAACAAACTTTTCAGAAGGGCGGGCAGGCTTCGCGACCTGCATGTTTTAGTTGCACTGTCGACTGAATTGCCTGAGAAACCCCTGCCGGAATTAGCGGATTTTACTACCCATCTGCAAGCCCAGGAGAAAATTCAGAGAAATAAGTTTGAACTCTTGCTGCATTCCTTTAAGGGAAAAAGTCTTGATGATTTCGGATTGAAACTTAATACTTTGCTGACGGATGTTTCAGAAAAGAAAGCTTTGACGGGAGGGCATCAATTATTGACTGCTTTCATTAGCGAGATCAGGAATCTTTTTCATGGTGGATCTGATGAAAAAAGACTGCACAATATCCGCACCAGGCTCAAGGACATCAATTACCTGAATAACATCTTTGAAGAGCAACTTCATATTGAGGAGCAAATCCATATATCCCTTGAGCGGCTGAAAGAAGTCGGGGAGCTGGCCGGCTCCTGGCACGATTGCCTGAACTTTGTGAGTAAACTTGAAAATTTTATGTTAAAACACCCTGATCCGGAATACCAGGCAGCCCTGAAGGAATTCATCAGCACCATCACACAGCGTAAACAAGACCTTTCCCAGGAACTCACCTGTGTGCTTATCAATGAAATGAGAGTATAATTTTTCTATTTTGTTCAGTATCTCTTTTTTTAAGTTGATTCGTTGATGTGTTTATTTGTTTAGTCGAAGGTACAAGGTACAGGGTTTCACAACCGCAACCAGTAACCAGTATCCAGCAACCCGCAGCTGTTTATCCATTTCCTTTATTTCCGCAATTTAATTTCTTATCTTTATGGTCTTCACAAATATCACTTCCCATGTTGAATAAAACTCCACGCATCGTAACCTATACTTTCTTCCTCTTGTTCACAATCCTGTTTTTTTATGGAATTATTGTGGCAAAAAGTTTTCTGAGTGCCCTGGTACTGGGAATGATCTTCAGCTATCTCTTATATCCCCTGGTAAACTTTCTTGAGCTAAAAGCCCGCTTTCCAAGGGTCCTGGCAAACATTGTCAGCATACTTCTCCTCCTTGGGATTCTCACTTTTGGAATTTTTATCATGTATAAGAATGTTGGGATCATCACAGCAGACATGCCAGACCTGCTTGCAAAAGCACACCGAAATATCGATCAGCTTGGCATATTTGCTGAAAGTACTTTCGGGATCTCTGTGGAGTCACAAAATAGTATGATCCACGAAGCGATCAACAATCTTTTCAACTTTTCAAGCAAATTTACTGCATCGGTATTCAAGGGGACGGCCAGCACCCTCTTTACACTGGGATTGCTGCCCGTTTTTACGTTCTACATGCTATACTACCGCGAAAAGTTTCATAAATTCATTCTTATGGTTGTCCCTGCAGAAAAGGAGGATGTGGCTCGCGATATCATAAAAAAAATATCCCATGTCACTCCCAGGTATGTGGGTGGCGTGTTCACAGTAGTTCTTATTCTCACGATCTTAAATTCTTTTGGTTTATGGATCGTAGGCGTAAAATATGCGATCCTGTTCGGGATCATTTCGGCACTTTTCAACCTGATCCCGTATTTCGGGACCTGGATCGGGGCCAGCATCCCCTTTATGTTTGCCTTGCTTACCGGCGATTCACCAAACCTGGCACTCGGGGTTATACTGCTGTTCGTGATCATCCAATTTCTTGAGAATAACGTGCTCACACCAAATATTACTGGTAGTTACGTTAATCTCAATCCACTGGTCACAATTCTACTCATCATCATCGGAGGTACGGTATGGGGGATCATCGGAATGTTCGTGGCTGTGCCTATAGCTGCCATGTTCAAGATCGTGTTCGAACACTCTAAAGCAATGAAACCCTATGCATTTCTCATGGGTGCCGACACTGAAAGACGACAAAAAACTGTCTGGAGGCAAAAATTGATCCTGAAAAGCAAAAGAACCATCAGAAAATTCTGAGTGGTTCCGCCTGATTATCCTATCTTTGGGCTATGCAAAAACATCCGCAGATTTCCTCCGGAAAGACATTTACCATTACCGCAAAGACCATTCTTGGCCTTGAAGAAGTACTGGCTTCTGAGATAAGGAATGCCGGAGGCACAGAAATAGAGATTCTCCACAGGGGAGTTCAGTTCAAAGGAACCCAGGAAATTCTTTATACCTGTAACTATAGCTGTCGCACTGCCCTGCGTTTCCTGAAACCGATGTGGGAATTCAGAGCTTCCTCAGACACAGAACTTTACCAGAAGTGCCTGAAACTTCCCTGGGAAGAGATTATGGATCTGGACAAAACTTTTGCCATCGACGGGGTGGTAAATAATTCCGCTATTACGCACTCCATGTATGCTGCACTGAAAACCAAAGATGCCATTGCCGACTCTTTCAGGGCAAAATATGGAAAGCGGCCTTCTGTAGATACTGAAAATCCCGACATCCGCTTCAATGTGCATATCACCCGGGACTATTGCACGATTTCCATTGACAGTTCGGGCCCGTCGCTTCACCTGCGTGGTTATAAGATTGCTCTGGGTAATGCACCTGTAAGCGAAGTCCTGGCTTCAGGGCTGATCCTGCTGAGTGGCTGGGATCGGAAAAAGACTTTTGTTGACCCCATGTGCGGTTCAGGGACCATATTAACTGAAGCCGCGATGATCGCAAACAACATCCCGGCAGGGTTTTACAGGGAGGAATTTGCTTTTGAGAAATGGAATGATTTTGACCCTGCACTCTGGAAGTCTGTAAAAGAAAAATATAAGCCACCCGAAGAATATACATTTAACAAGATTGTTGGAGGAGATCTTTCACCCCTTGCCATGCGCTCCACCAGGAAGAATGTTGGCAATGCCGGGCTGCAGAAGGTCATTAGCCTGCATCCTGCAGATTTTGAAAAGCTGAAGCGCCCTGCCGGGGATATACACATGATCATCAACCCCCCATACGGGGAGAGGATTAAAACCGACGACATCATCGGCTTGTACAAAATGATCGGAAACACGCTTAAACAAAACTATCAGGATTCCGAAGCCTGGATCATCGGCGGCGACCTTCGGGCCATGAAATTTATTGGCCTGCGTCCATCCAAAAAAATAAGGATATTTAATGGTCCTATCGAGTGCAGGTTTATGAAGTTTGAACTTTATGAAGGAAGCAGGAAAAGTAAGGAAAATAATGCGTAATGAGTATGACTGAAATCAAAAAAATAGCAGTTCTTACTTCCGGTGGAGATTCCCCCGGGATGAATGCTGCCATACGTGCCGTGGTGCGCACAGGTATTTATGAGGGTTTTGAAATGGTGGGTTCAATAAGGGGCTACCATGGACTGATAAGTGGCGAAATTGTTCCTCTGCACAGTCGTTCGGTATCAAATATTATCCAGCGGGGAGGGACCATCCTTAAGTCTGCCCGCTGCAAAAACTTTCTGGAAAAAGAAGGAAGGAAGAAAGCTTACGATAAAATGCAGGCCATAGGCATTGATGCCCTGGTGGTGATCGGAGGTGACGGAACCTTCAGCGGTGCAAAAATTTTCGGAAAGGAATTTGGCGTGCCTATCGTCGGGCTGCCCGGTACCATCGACAACGACCTGTATGGAACTGATTATACCATTGGCTACGATACAGCTGTTAACACGGTGATGGAAGCTGTTGATAAACTCAGGGATACAGCATATTCTCACGACAGGCTTTTTATCATCGAAGTGATGGGGAGGGATGCGGGATTCATCGCCCTGCGCAGCGGCATTGCGACAGGGGCGGAAATGATCCTTGTTCCGGAAAGTCCTACCTATATCGATGAGCTGGTGTATATGCTGGAAAAAGATTGGAAAAAGAACAAGACCTCAGGAATCATCATCGTTGCAGAAGGAGATGACTCAGGTGGTGCGATGGAAGTGGAGAAAGAACTCAATGAACGCTTTCCTGACTATGAGACAAGGGTGAGTATTCTCGGGCATATCCAGCGGGGCGGATCACCCACGGCCATGGACAGGGTGCTGGCCAGCAGGCTGGGAAATGCCGCCATCATGACACTGAAAGACGGCGTAAGCGGGGTGATGGTGGGACTGGTCGAAAATGAGGTTTCTCTGACCTCTTTCGAAAAATCTATTAAGCATCATCAAAGCATCAATCTGGAACTGCTCGACATAGCCCGTGTTCTGGCGATCTGATCGCGCTGAAGCTGCCAATCACATTGTAATTATATGGAAAGAACAACCCTCTTTGCAGAACTTTTGCTGCCCTTACCGATAAAGGGTTTGTTCACCTATCGTGTTCCATTTGAGTTAAATGACTTCATCAGGCCCGGACAGAGGGTTGCCGTGCAGTTTGGAAGGAAAAAACTATATACGGCCCTTGTTAAGAATATACACGAAAAAGTGCCTAAAGGATATACACCCAAATATATCCTTTCCCTCCTTGACGAAACCCCTATCGTCAACAGCATACAGTTTTCATTCTGGGACTGGATATCTGATTATTATATGTGCCATCCGGGTGAGGTGATGAATGCAGCACTCCCGTCTGCATTTAAACTTGCCAGTGAATCCAAAATTCACCTCAATCCTGATTTTAAGCCGGGAGACAGCAATATGAATGAGCGGGAGGCCCTTATCGCTGAAGCACTTATCCATAGAAATTTTTTATCTGTAAAGGAAGCGTCGGACATCACCGGGCAACTGAAGATACTCCCCCTGATCAACACCATGATCGAAAAAAGGGTGATCATCCTGGAGGAAGAGCTGAAAGACCGCTACAAACCCCGGATGGAAGATTACGTCATGTTGACTGAAGCATATCAGGAAGAGAAGGCATTGAGAAAGATGTATGAGCAACTGGAGAAACGGGCTTTCAAGCAATTGCAGATCCTGATCGCATACATCAATATGTCAGCAGATGATGGGAGTTACAGGGAGATCCGCAAGTCAACTTTGTTGAAGGCTGCAGATGCCAGTAAGCAACAATTAAAAGGGCTTGAAAAAAAAGGCGTTTTTATATTGGAAGAACGCATTATCAGCCGGCTTTCCGATTCAGAAGCAAGCACAGACCCAAAAGAAATAGTTTTTAATGAGTTCCAGCAAAAGGCTCTTGAACAGATAAAGGCTGACTTCAGGGATAAAGATGTCAGCTTGTTGTATGGGGTAACCTCCAGCGGGAAGACTGAAATATACATCCATTTGATCGATGAGGTACTCAGGAAAGGGAAGCAGATATTATATCTTCTGCCGGAGATCGCCCTTACCACGCAGATAATTTATCGTTTGCAACAATACTTCGGTGACAAGGTTGGTGTTTATCACTCACGTTATAATGAAGGGGAGCGGATAGAGATATGGAACAAGGTGAACTCAGATGATCCGGATGAGCGATACAGTATCATCCTCGGGGCACGCTCGGCGGTATTTCTGCCATTCAGCAAGCTCGGCCTCGTGATCGTTGATGAGGAGCATGACCAGAGCTACAAGCAATTTGACCCTGCACCACGTTATCATGCCCGCGACTCGGCGATATACCTTGCCGGCCTGCATGGGGCAAAGACCCTGCTTGGTACAGCCACACCCTCCTTCGAAAGTTATTTTAATGCCAAAAACGGCAAATATGGCCTTATAATGCTGGCGCAGCGATACCGGGACCTCGAAATGCCGGAGATCATCGTTTCCGACATCAGGAAAGAGATGCGAAAGAAAAATGCGCAATCACATTTTACTAAGATCCTGCTGGATCATATCGAAGAGGCATTGGCAAAAAAAGAGCAAGTCATCCTTTTTCAGAACCGTAGAGGGTTTTCCCCAAGGCTTGAATGTGAGATCTGTGCCTGGATACCCATGTGTACCCGCTGCGATATTTCGCTTACCTATCATAAGAGAGCCGACCACCTGCGTTGCCATTACTGCGGATACAGTACCCGCGTGCCAGCCGAATGTGGCCATTGCGGAAGCAGCAGGGTGCTGATGCGCGGATTTGGAACGGAAAAAATTGAAGAAGAGCTTTCCATCATCATCCCGGAAGCCAATATTAGACGCATGGACCTGGATACTACCAGAAAAAAATATGGCCACCAGCTGATCATCAATGCCTTTGAAAAACATGAAATAGATGTGTTGGTGGGCACGCAGATGGTGACCAAGGGACTTGATTTTGATCTGGTGAGCGTGGTGGGCATCATGAATGCCGATAATATGATCAACTTCCCGGACTTCCGTGCATACGAACGCAGTTTTCAGCTTATGGCACAGGTCGCAGGGAGGTCGGGAAGGAAGAACAGGCAGGGGAAAGTCATCATTCAAAGCTATAAGCCTTCGCATGAAGTGATCAAAGATGTGGTAGAGAATGATTTTACAGGACTTTATGCCAGGCAGATGGCTGAGCGAAACCGCTTCAAATATCCACCTTATTACCGGCTCATACAGCTGAAGTTGTTGTACAAGGATTACCGCCTGCTGAACGAAGCCTCCAAAGTGCTGGGTACCCAGCTGCATGCCACCTTTCCCAAACAGGTGCTCGGCCCCGAATACCCCCTGGTATCCAGGATCAAAAACCAGTATATCAAGCAGATCCTCATCAAAACCAGCAGAAAAGAATCTGTTGTGGCCGTCAAAAAAGAGCTGCAAAAGCAACTGGAAGAATTTGCCGCCTTAAAAGAGTTTAAAAGAGTGAGGATAAAGGTGGATGTAGATCCGTATTAGAATTGCACGATGGCATCGATTGCACGATGTATGAGATTGCGCGAAGTTGGCAGGCCTTCGGAATTCGAATATCGCGCAATCTTCTAAATCGGGCAATAAAAAATGCTTTGCCATCGAGGCGA
>JABMQZ010000272.1 GCA_013202965.1 Bacteroidota bacterium
AGGATCATCAACCATTACAGGCTTGGTCGGGTCAAACTGTAGCGCAGCACCAATGGCACCTTGATCAGCAAACTTGTTCTTCACATTGATGTATTTAGCATTCACATTGATCTTCAGTTTATTATCAAACACAGTAGGATTCAGGTTAAGCCCGAGCGTCGTCCTTTTCATATTATCAGTCTTGAGAATACCATCCGCGCCTGAATAACCAATAGAAAACCTGTATGGCATCCAGTAGAGTGCTCCTGTAGCGCCGATGTAATGCTCTTGTGCAAAGGCATTCCTGAAGATCTCGTCCTGCCAGTTTGTATTGGCATCGCCTAACATATCAACATGGCCAGGTTGTTTTTCTTCTATCAGTGCGCGATACTCATCAGCATCATATACACTGACTTTTTTTGTGGGTGTGTTCAGGGTGAATTTCCCCATATATTCCAATTTGAGCGGGAATTTCTTTACTCCCTCGCCTACCCTTGATTTCTTTGTTGTAACGATGATCACACCATTGGACGCCCTTGAACCATAGATGGCTGTTGCAGAAGCATCCTTTAGCACTGTCATGCTCTCGATATCATTCGGGTTGATGGTGCTGAGCGGGCTTCTTAATCCGGAAATCCCGTCATTATCAACCGGAACACCATCAATAATGATCAGTGGATCGTTGATGGCCTGGAGTGAAGAACCACCCCTGATCCGGATTGTTGCTTCGGCACCAGGAGCACCGCCGCTATTCACAACCTGAACACCGGCAACCTTTCCTGCGATCAATTCAGCAGGGTTGAGGATCGCCCCTTTGTTAAAGTCTTTCGCCTCAATCGCATTTACAGCGCCTGTCGCGTCATCTTTTTTCTGGATCCCGTAACCAATCACCACAAATTCATCAAGCAGTTCAGCATCAATTCGCAGCGATACATCAACTTTAGTATTCGGCTGCACAGTGACTTCCTTTGTCTGATACCCAAGATAGGAGATCACCAGAACGGCATTTGGTCCAACCCTTAGGCTGAATTTACCGTCATAATCTGAGATAGTCCCCGTGGTAGTACCTTTGATCATCACTGAAGCGCCCGGAAGGCTTGAAGCGTCTTCAGCATCAAAGACCATTCCCCTTACCATTCCTTCCTGGGCATAGCCTGCCTGAATGAATAGTAATAAAAATGCAAGGAACGACAAGAATTTGATAGTAGTTCTCTTTGCCATAAACTTAGTTTTTAGTTAGTAAAATTACCTGCATTAAGATCAGCAAGCATAATTATATTGGTGTTCTGCTTTAAAAGGTTTCTTCAAACCGTAAAGTTAAATTAAATTAATCTTAAAGCAAATATAAATAGTTAAGCGAAGACTATTTGTAAAAATTCAAAATAAAATTAAAGTCATGGCAGCAAGCTATGACGTATCTAAAGGGTATATTACTTTCCGCCTGTCAGAATCCGGTACCCCCAGGGCATAAGAGAATATACCTCACCGGGTTTCAAAATAAGAACTTCACCTGAAAACCAATCCGTCAGTTCCATTTCCATATTTTTCTTCCCGTCTTTCCTTCCGGTTTTCATCGTAAAACTTTTAGGAGAATCTGTCAGGTTGGCCATTACCATCACAGCCTCATTATCTTTTTTGCGAAAGAAACACAAAACAGATTCATTGTCAGAAGTTTTAATAAATTTCAGGCTTCCACCTGCTTCTCCGCTCCATAAAGCCGGATTTTCTTTACGGAGCTGTCCCAGACGGCGGTAAAAATCGGCAAGCTCATAAGCTCCCCAATCAATGGTGTCTTTCTCAAAAAATTTCAGGCGTTTATTTAATGCTGCTTCCTGCCCGCTGTATATCAACGGCATACCGGGCAGAGTATATGTCAGAACTGCAAAAGTATTGACCGCATCTCCCATGCGTTCGTATTCTGTTCCATTCCATGAATTTTCATCATGATTGGTTATAAAGTACATTCTATATGCATTTGCAGGATACAGGGTGTCATGTTTTTTAAAGTAATTGTCGAAAGCCTTTGCATTCTTTTTCCCCTGTGCTATTTCATTCATGATATGATGGAGTTCCCATGCGTATGACATATCAAACGCATAAATATGATGATTCGGTTGTTCGGCTTCGGCCAGCATGAATACCGGCTTGATTTTGTCCAGTTCAACCCTGGCATTATTCCAAAACTCAACAGGCACCATGCCTGCCACATCGCAGCGGTATCCATCAATATCAGCTTCCACCACCCAGAATTTTAGTGCATCAAGCATGGCTTCACGCAAATCATCATTGGAATAATTCAGGTCTGCGACATCAGACCAGTCGTATGGCGATACCATATTCCCTTTTTCATCAACGCTATACCATTCCGGGTGATCCACAACCCATGCATGGTCCCAGGCAGTATGGTTGGCAACCCAGTCGAGGATTACATACATCCCAAGTTCGTGGGCAGCATTTACCAGGTCTTTGAAATCATCAAGGGTTCCGAATTCAGGGTTCACGGCTGTATAGTCCCTGACTGAATAATAACTTCCCATGCCTCCTTTTCTGTTTTTTTCGCCAATAGGGTGAACAGGCATCAGCCAGAGAATATCTACTCCCATTTCTTTCAGGCGGGGCAAATGGTTTTCGAATGCTTTGAGCGTACCCTCGGGTGTATATTGCCTGACATTTACTTCATATATTACGGCGTCTTTACTCCAATCAGGGTGTAGCATATTGGAAGTTACCTTTGTAATCTTTTTGCTTTCGGTTTTGCAGGAAGCAAATACAAGGCCACCCAGCACGACCAGTGCCAGGGCAATAATTGAAATTTGCGAGATCGTCATTTTCTTTTCCATTATTAATCTGTGTTTTATATAAGTATTTCCATGCACATCAAGCTTTGAAACCCACTAGTTCAAATTCGTTAAAATGATTTATGATAATATCAGCTTCTGTTAAATTCTCTTTCGGGTTTGTACTCGTGATCGCAACCACCATCATCCCTGCAGCTTTTCCGGCCCTGATACCTGACACAGAATCTTCTACCACCACACAATGCTCCGGCTTAACACCCAGCTCCTGCGCAGCCTTGAGATAGATCTCAGGATCAGGTTTACCACGTGTGATCATGCTGCTGTCAACAATGGCATCGAAATACATGTGCAGGCTGGTGTTTCCCAGAACAAAATCGACGTTCCCGGATGGAGCAGAGGTTGCGATAGCCAGTTTATAAGCACTTTTGCTCAGTTTATCAAGCAGCAGTTCCAATCCTTCGGCAGGCTCGATATTTCCTTCATATAGATCGCGATACAGCTTTTCCTTTTCCCCGGCGTATTCATATAATTGCTGCTGAGTCAATTCATCAGGAAAGACACTGTTCAGTATATCAGTATTGGTCCTTCCGAAAAAACGGGAAATATCCCCTTGAACAGTCAGCCCGTATTTCTGGTAAAACTTCATCCATGCTTCATGGTGATAATCATGATTATCCACGATCACCCCATCCATATCAAAGATCACGGCCTTAATATTTTTATCTTCATTCATTAATTTCTTGCTTTAATTACGTCAAATGATCTGCCACCTAAAGTTACACTCATTCTGCCATCCCGCAAACCGGGAATCGTACCGAAGCGGCTTTCAATCTTTATGTCATGAAAGCTGTCCGGGAGTTTAAAAGTAAGATTTTTTGTTTGAGCCCCCTTGTTCATGACCACAATCACAATCTCCTCAAAATAAGTACGGCAATATGCATAGGTATCATCCATAACAAGAAGGGGTTCAAAATCACCATACATCAGGGCCATACTATTGCGGCGCAGAGCCGTGAGTTTCTCAACGATGCTCTTTAATTTTAGTTCTTCATCGCTCAGGTCCTTAAAGCGCATCATTCTTCTGCTGTCAGGATCGTTCCCTCCCGGCATACCGATCTCATCACCGTAGTAGATCACCGGCAGGCCCGGGATGGTCATATTAAACGCGAACAATAGTGCGGTTACGAGATACCCTCGCTTATCCCCCACCTTAACATCACGTGTCCAACCGGCCAGTTTGGCATCCTCACTGAATCGCAAACCTGCGCCTGCATAAGATGTGAAGCGTCCGCGATCCTGGTTTCCTGAGATATATCCCATCAGGTTATGAGAACCGTAATATTGCATGCTCTCCACAAGAGAAGCATTCAGGCGGGTAAAAGGTTCATCCGGCCGGATGAGTACGGCCAGGGCATCATCATACACATTAAAATCAAACTGTGCATCAAGCATCCCTGTCCCCACATAACTACTGATCAATTCTGCCCCCCCATATGTTTCACCTATCTGATACACAGGTCTTCCTTCGGCTTCTACGATCTGCTCTTTTAACTTTCTTGTAAGTGTACGCCAGAACACCTCCGGAATATGCTTGGTTGCATCATGCCTTAAGCCATCGAGATTATATTTCTTAATCCAATAAACAGCCGAATCAGAAAGCATCTCATAAACCTCCGGTTTTGACAGGTCCAGTGTAGGCAGGAAAACATCAAACCATGTGGTCAGGCGGTATTCATCCCAACGCTCGGTATTGAGCGTGCCATCCGGCAGGTAAAGCTCTGTTGCCCATTCAGGATGTTGTTGATATAGCGGGTGCTCCTGGTGAACATGATTTGCCACGAAGTCGAGCAGTACGTTCATTTCTTGCTCATGTGCTGCTTTTACCAGTTGGTGCAGGTCCTCTTCAGTACCATATCTATTGTCTATTTCCGTAAATGACACCGGCCAGTAACCATGATATCCGGAAAACTTTGATGGCGGATCCGGCCAAAAGCCAAAGGCCCCTTCCGGGTTTTTCACCAGGGGAGATACCCAGATCGTATTCACACCCAATTCCCGGAAGTAGCCATCTTTTATTTTTTGGGTCACTCCTTTAATGTCCCCTCCATGATAATCGGCGGGAGGCAAAACTTCCGCTGTGTTCAATGGCCTGTTATTAGATGTATCAGCATCATAGAACCTATCGACAAAGGCATTGTATAGGATCATACTATGCATATCGTGTCGTGTCACTTTGGCTGGGTCATCCAATACGTTTCCATATTCCAGCGGGATCAGCAGATCATTTGATATTCCATATTCATTCCAGGCCCAAACCCGTATAAAGGATCGCTGCATTTTTGTGGCCGCTTCCGGTATCCCGATCTCAATTTCTCCGTCTTCCTCCATCTCATAATATTCCTGAGGCAGCAAGATATTCTGCCAGAATATCAACACCCCCTCCGTTTTTCTTTCCGTAGCAATTTCAATGTCATCGTCTTCAAATTCAACAGTAAAAAGTAAGGGAACTTTATCTTTTATATCAAGCCCAACCGACAATAGAGAGTTATAGCCGCCCATATTGTTATCGATCTTATCAGGATTGGCCGGATCGAGCATCCATTCCCCATCGAGAACAAGCTGGTACTGGTAGGTGCCCGGGTTGAGCATCAGGCTTGTTGTCCAGATACCGTCTACGAAATCAAATTCCGGCCGACCCGGTGTCCAGCCATTGAATTCCCCGGCTACTGTTACCCGTTCATATTTCTTATCGCCCGAATCAAAACTAAATTCCACAAGCTGCTTCCCGGAACAAAAAACAGGGATTGCTTCTGTTATTCCATCAGCTGTAATCAGCAAGGGAAACACAGCCTTCATTTCCTGCGTAGGGTCAATAATAAGGGCTTCACCTTCAACAAAATACAAGTCTTCATCGAGGCCCGGGATCTCGACCTTCTGAATCATTTCAGGTTCAAGGAAGAAATCAGAAAATGGAATTTGCGTTCTTTCATGGCCCAGCCTGACCGGTGATGCCAGTCCGGTAATGTTTGAATTTTCCGGCAGTGGGGGAAGAGAATCCTCGCTACATCCGGATAGGATTATGCCGGCAATGAAAAGTAATAAAAGTTTCTTCATTTTATTGATTTTAATCTACATAATGATCAGGCGTGCGGCCCTGTGGCCTTTTGCCATTATAATATATATTCCGGGGCGTAATGCAGCAACATCCACACTTTCTGTATGTTCTGCAGAAAGGCAGTGCCTTCCTGAGATATCAAAAATATAAATACTTTCCTTGCTGCCAAGATATAGCATCCCATTTTTGCATGGGTTGGGATAAAAAAGCAAAGGCAACAGGAGACCTTGCTCAGCAATTGAAGCACCTGACTCATTATTATATCCAGGCGTGGGAAAATCAAAAAACTTCCATGTATCAGCAGCATCCGAAATACGTCCCATGGAAACGTCTTCTTGCTGAAGCCCAAAAACTATTGAGTCGATCATTGGGTATCCCATTGTCTGGGGACCAAAAATCCCAATTTCTTCTCCATCCTTATCGAGTTTAAAATTGGCATGGAATTGCCCCTGCCCTTCTTCATTATCGGCCCAGATAAGTATATAACTATCCGGTGCCAGAGTATAGTCAGGCATCTGCCATTTATCTTCAATAAGCAGGTTATCAGTTAAGTACAGATTTCCTAGCCAAACCGGCAAGGTGTCGCCATTATAGATCTCGATCCAGTCATCAAAATCACCCCACTCGTCAGCGATGGTCGTTTCATTGCTTGCCATGAATTCATTGATAAACAGCTGGGGTATTTCAAATTGGCAAACATGAATCACCTCAGGGATGCAATAATAGTAACTTTCCTGTGCCTGAATATCAGATGCCCGGATATTCACTTCCAACTGTACAGGTTCAGTGAACAAACCGGCCGAACAACCATAGAACCAATCCCCTGCCTCCAGATCATGATGAAGGCCGTCGTCGAACATTTCAAGTTCAGTTATAGGGCCACCATCCTCAGAAAGCAGGAGCATGACCTCCACACCTGGCTGGTCCTCATCAACAAAAACCCTGAACCATATATCCTGGCCTATAATAGAAGGCGTATGCCATGCATAATTCAAAACCGGATATATATTATTGTTTACTGCCTGGCTTAAGCTGGCATTACGTCGACTCTCAATAAAAGGCTTAAGCCCGCTAACAACGTGGGCTCCAATAGGCTGATCATAAGAGTTTAAAAAGTCGGACGGTGTATAAGCGTAATCTAAAGGATAATATGGGTCGTCCAGAATATAAGGATATGCCTGGTCGCGAAGTGCGTTGATGTGAGGAAAGAATTGGCTCTCTTCAACGATCTCCTCCAGCAACAAGTTAGTGTAATATGTGTACTGGTCCCTGTATTTTTCAACCTGCAGTATCCTCTCATATAGCGGCCTTGGTTCTTCCGGGTGGCTCCAGGCATACATATTGCGTTCCTCCCAATTTACACCGAACCAGTCGATTCCGATTGTATTGTCAAGATCGTATGGAATATAATCAAAACGTCCGGAGGCCGTATTATGATAGAGGTAGAAATTATTCTTATTGTATATAAAACCATCCCAGTTTCCTATTGTCACATCCACTGCGATCACCTTCAGGTAATCATACACATTGAACACTTTTTCAAGTTCGCAGGGGAGGTCCTGTATAGGGGTATTATTGAGTACATCAATAAAATGAGCCAGGTCCGAATAATCATCTTCAGATTCATTAATTTTTAGCTCATAAACACGCCGATCACCTGATTCCAGCTTATATAAGTCCGGGTCACTGCCAAGATAAGCCAGGTCGGCAGGCCACAAACACTTGTATAGGTTTCCGTTATTATTCATGAAGCGACTTAACACGAATTCCTCATCAATATGCTCCACATTAATATAAAGACCATAATAATCACCGTTGATATAAACCCGAACATGGTTGGATCGGGGAGCCGGAATATTAAAACTACGAAGAATGTCCCAGCAAAGTTTTGACCGCACCACAGAAGGGTCGTTATGCTCGCCATTAAGGTTGATCTTTTCCACCCCATAGTATTTCCTGCCTGAATGAAAGCTATTAATGGCAACCTTAAAAGATTTCTTTTCCGCCCAGCGACTGGTATTTCCTCTGAGCCTGAAGCCTATCTCCTCCACAGTATCACGGATATTGCCATTGTCGAATATAAAAGTTGCCGGGTATTCATGGTCACTCTCGGGATATTCATAGATCAGGTCCAGAGAATCAGGATGTATGAGAATGTCGATGCGTGGCACAACATTATCATCGTAGAGTGGGCCCGGAACCGGAAATACAGGTTGGGAAAAAATAAAGAGTCCCGTCAGGGAAAAGAGAACAGAAATTAAGATATTCTTCATGATTCTATATGTTTAAAATAAGAAGCAACCTGTTTAATTAGATATTTCAAGGATTATTGCTGACTTAGGTGCCAGAGAGATCTCCTTCAGATCTTCTATCTCTGTCTGAGTGATCACCTCATATGCTTTTCGTTTACCCTTCAGGCATTCGTCGAAACGTTCGGGCAGAGGCATTTTCCGCTTTCCGTTATTATTATTCAGCACTACCATGATCACTTCTTCATCATTGGTACGGAAATATATATAAATACCTGACTCAGGAACAAAATGAAGCAGTTTACCGCTGTGGAGCACTTCTTTATCTTTTCTCCAGTTTTGAAGCAAGCTCAGGAATTCCTGTGCTTCAGCCTGTTTTTCGTCAAGGCCTTCTCCGGTAAATGCATTTATTTTATCTCCCTGCCATCCCCCGGGAAAGTCTTCCCGGATATACCCATGCCCCATATTTTCTTCGCCTGTCATCAGGATCTCAGTGCCATAATACACCATAGGGATTCCCCTTGTTGTCATCAGAAAAACCATCCCCATCTTATATTTATCAAAGTCTTCCCCCATCAGGGAATAGAATCTGGACAAGTCGTGGTTGTCAGCAAAGATGAGATTGGTCATCGGATCGTCGTAAAGAAAATCCTGGGCAAGAACATAGTAAAGCCTGGCCATGCCTTCGGTCCAGCTTTCATCTTCATGGAAAGCTTTTTGCATTGCAAAATGAAGCGGAAAATCAGTCACACTTGGCAGAAAGGAATTATAGCCGAATCGTTCCGATTCCGATCCGGCATAATAGGCTGTAATGGCCTCTTTCTGCAGCCATGCCTCCCCAACAACATTGAAATTCGGGTATTCTTTCATAATCCGTCTGATCCAGCGGACCATGAATTCCTGATCTGAATAAGGATAAGTATCCATTCTAATACCATCGAGCCCGGCATATTCAACCCACCAGATACTATTCTGTATCAGATAATTGGCAACAAATTCATTTTTCTGGTTCAAATCAGGCATACTGGTGTCAAACCAGCCGTCCTGCATTTTCCTGAGATCAATTTCTGATGCGTGTGGGTCTGAATTCACAGGGGCTCTGTAATTTGTCCTGGTAAATTCAGGCCATTGGTTAAGCCATTCTTCCGATGGAAGGCTTTCCATCCACCAATGCATATGGCCGCAATGGTTAAACACCATATCCATGATCACGTCCATGTCTTTTTCATGGCAATCTGCAACTAACTGTCTGTACTCTTCATTCGATCCGATGCGCGGGTCAATCTTATAAAAATCGGTAATGGCATAGCCATGATATGAATATCGCGGGTTATTGTTTTCCAGTACCGGGTTTATCCAGATAGAAGTAAATCCCATATCATGCAAGTAATCAAGGTGATCTGAAATCCCCTTAATGTCACCACCATGGCGTCCATCAGGGTTTTGACGATTGGCCCTTTCCAACATCCCGGGCATATCATCATTAGCGGGATTGCCATTGGCAAAACGGTCAGGCATCAGCAGCACGATCACATCATCGGGCCCAAAGCCCTTACGTTCATATGAGCCAGAACTTCTTTCCTTTAATTCATATTCATAGGTGTACCTTACATCCTCATCCCGCTGGAAATCAATCCTGAAAACGCCTGCCCTGGCTTCATTGGTAATCTGCAAATCAAGAAACAGATAATCAGGATTATCAGTTTTATTCACTTTAAGCAGCTTAACTCCAGGGTAAACCAATCCTGGAGCCGTGCTGGCTATGTTGTCGGCATACACCAGCAGTTGCAGATCAGGCACCTTCATGCCGGCCCACCAGAACGGAGGTTCAATACGGGGATTGGGCTGTGAAAAGCTCTGTAAAAAAAGAAAGCAAAGTAGCGAAAGGATAATTATCTTTTTCATACCGGTATAATTTTATGTATTTTTTATCTATAAACAATATTCCCATTCTAATAATCTGTCTCACTGCGCACTTCAACAAGTATTGCGGCCGACTTCGGCTCCAACTCAATTTCATACATTCCGTTACTACAAAGATTCATGTTCCCGCTTAAGGCATCGAAAACCGGTTTCTTTGTATTGCATATAAACATTCCGGTTTGAACCTGATCCGAATTATTAAAAACAGCCACAACAAAATCATCTTTATATCTTCTTGTGAAAGCGTAAAGGTTCTTTTCATCATCGGCCAGCAGTAAATGATAATCACCCAGTTGTAATGCCGGATGCTCTGTCCTGAATTGTATGAGTTTCTTATAGTACTCATAAAGCTCCAAATCCGGTTTTACAGCATGGGGTTCTGCATATGATCCCCCTTCATGAGATACTTTCTCATCCGCATAATCAATATCTTCCCAAAGCATTGGTTTCCGGCAATCAGGATCACCGGCACCCCACATCCCCAGTTCATCGCCATAATATATCATGGGAGACCCGGGATAGGTCATTTGGAATGTTGCCATTAGTTTCAATATCCTATAATCCTCTGTAGATGGTTTTGATGTATTGTATTCCGGGTTTGTTGCTTTAGCAATGCCAAAGTATTCTTCCCACGCCAGGAATGATGCAAGGCCTTTATTCCTGATCCGGGATGATGGCCGGTCGGTATCGTGGCTCCCCAGAAGGTTTTGCATCGCCAGAGAAACAGGATACGGAAAGGCATCGCGGAGATGCTTCAGTAATTCATCAAATTGTGTGGGGGTGATCCCTTCATTAATAAAAAATTCACTACAGATAAATTCGAAATTGTAGTTCATCACGGCATCAAATTCATCCCCCTCAAGATATGGCTTCATCTTTTCCGGTGTATCAATCACCTCAGCGACCAGGTATGCTTCAGAATTGATGCTCCTGACATTGTTTCGCCAGTCCTTCCAGAAAGGGTGACCCACCTCATAGGCAACATCCAGGCGCCAGCCATCAACTCCTTTGGAGATGTCGCCATTCCCTGAAGGGTCCATCCATCGTGCAGTGATGTCGAAAATATATTTCTTAGGACCTTCGACAATACCATTGCTGTCTTCCCTGAGTTCCGGCATATCACGAATGCCCCACCAGCCTTCACATTTAAATTCTGTACCTGCTTCCATATCATCCCAGGAATGTATTGTAAACCAGTCCTTAAAACGGGACTCCTTCTGATTTTTCCTGACATCAGCTATCGCGAAATGATGATAACCCACATGATTGAACACCCCGTCGAAGATGATCTTCATGCCCCCTTGATGTACTTGCTTAATCAATTCCAGGGCCAGGCTGTCGGCCGAGGTCCACAGCCAGGTTGATGGATCATCCGGAATTTCATTTGCAATGATCTTTCTGTCGCCTTCCGGGTCCGGGCCGAAATTCGGATCTATATGATGATAAGAGGCTATATCATATTTATGGTGTGATGGTGCCATAAAAACAGGGTTCAGGTATATCGCTTTCACGCCCAGTTCCTGCAAATAATCGAGTTTATCAATGATCCCCTGCAGGTCACCGCCATACCTTCTCCGGGTGATGTTGTACCAGATATCTTCACCCATTTCCTGTTCATAACTTTGCATCATATACCAGTCACTGCCCCATGGATGCACCTGCCAGGGTTCCCTTAATTCATGCGGCCAACAGCCTGTCTGGTCTTGCAAGTCCGGATCATTGTTTAAATCACCATTCCTAAAGCGTTCCGGAAAGATCTGATACCAGACAATGCCTTCAGCCCATGAGGGAACCTCATGAATGCCGGTTTTGTTTGAAACAGTTTCCGATGAATGTTGTGGGATACATGAGGCCATGAATGCAAAAAGGATAATAAAAACAAGTCTGTTCAGCATGACATTCTGATTATAATGATCAAAATTGCGAATATTTCCCGAAACGAAAGATGTTGAAATACAATTTAATATTAATTTTCATGTATCGGCCAGGATATTTCATTGCCTTATCGTATTTTTGAAGTCAATAAAACGATTCGAACATGCAAGACCCGAAAACGAGAATGTCAGAGATCTGGAACACACTTTATCCGGATTCAGAAATACTTGATTTATATCAATTCATTGAAAAACTCGAAGGAATTAAGAAAGGCATGTCATTCCCCGAAAGGGATGATGAATGGTTCAAAGACGCGATTGTTTATTCATTATATGTCGATCTTTTCAACAATGACTTTCCAGGCCTGGAACAAAAGCTGGATTACCTTCAAGAGCTTGGGGTAAACTGCCTGTGGCTTCTTCCCATCCTGGATTCACCTGGAAGGGATGCAGGCTTCGACATCAGTGATTACCGTGGCATTCGCCCGGATTTGCTTGGATTGCCGGGGGATGCGCCCCATGAAGAAAAGATAAACGTATTTGCACGCTTTCTCGAAAAAGCACATGAAAAAAAGATCCGTGTCATCTTTGATATTGCCATTAACCATACTTCTGATCAGCATGCATGGTTTCGCGAATCCAGGAAGTCAAAGGATAACCCATACCATAATTATTATATATGGGCTGATGATAATAAAGGATATGCCGACGCCCGTATCATCTTTAAAGGCTTATGCGAAAGCAACTGGGAAAAAGATGGCGACCAATACTTTTTTCATCGTTTTTTCGAATTCCAGCCTGACCTGAACTACCGCAATCCTGAAGTTTTGCTTGCCATGGCTGACAATATGGTCTACTGGTTGAAACTCGGGGTGGATGGTTTCCGTGCCGATGCCATCCCATACCTTTGGAAAGAAGAAGGTACGGATTGCGAAAACCGTCCACTAACGCATACAGTTGTAAAATTTTTCCGTGCAGTCCTGGATTTTATCAGGCCGCAAACGCTCTTGCTTGCAGAAGCATGCCAGAAACCTTTGGAGGTAGTGAAATATTTCGGAGATGGGGATGAATGCCATGCCGGTTATCACTTCCCGCTGATGCCTCAGATGTTCAAAGCCCTGCATATGCAAAGCAGCAAGCCTGTTTCAGAGGTTCTGAGCAAAGAAGTAACACCGGATATTCCGGAAGGCAGTCAGTGGTTCACATTTTTACGCTGTCATGATGAGCTGAGCCTCGAACTGGTTTATGTAACTGAAGAAGACCGGAAATATATTCATGATAACTATTGTAAAAAGCCAGAGTGGGATTTCCGTCTCGGACAAGGTGTGGCAGCACGCCTGTCGGAGTTGCTTGATGAAAATCCGGAAAAAATCGCCCTTGCATATGCCATGATGCTTTCACTTCCCGGGACACCGGTAATATATTACGGAGATGAATTTGGCAAACTGAACGATGATGAGTATTATCGGGAGATGATCAAACTCACCGGCAAGGATGACACCCGCTTCCTGGTACGTGGCAGATTGAACTGGGAGATGATCCATAAAGAGCTGAATGACAAGAATACCTTTTCATCAAAAGTTTATAGCAGGGTCAGCAAATTGATCAACACAAGAAAAAACTATCCCACCTTCGGAAGGGGAAAACTGGAAATACTGAATATTCAGGGAGCTGATGGTGAAATACCGGAAGAAGTAATGGGATATTACAGGATTTACTCATGTAAGCGTATCTTAATTTTACTTAACCTTTCTGAAGAAATGCAAGTTATCCGCTTGCCTGACTCAAAGCTTAAAAGTTATGAGAAGGATATGCTTGGGCAGGTGGTGAAGGCAGATGAAGAAAATGGGACGCTCAGCATTCCCTCACTGGGGTATTATTGGTTTTTTGTTTAAACAACAATTTATGAAAGAAAGACTTTTTGATGCCGTCATCTTCGACCTTGACGGTGTGATAACACAAACTGCACTGGTCCACAGCCAGGCCTGGAAACAAATGTTTGATGATTATCTCCGGGAGAGAGAGGAGAAATATAATGAGTCCTTCCGTGAATTTTCCCACCAGGATGATTATCTGCCTTTTGTGGATGGTAAACCCCGTTATAAAGGAGTTCAATCTTTCCTTGAATCCAGAGGCATTGACATTCCTTTCGGGGATCCGGGGGATGATCCGGAAATAGAAAGTATATGCAGTATCGGCAACAGGAAGAATATTGTTTTCAATAATATCCTGCATGATGAAGGTGTAAAAGTATATCCATCAACGGTAGCGCTCATCCATACACTTAAAGAAAAGGGAATTCGTGTAGGTGTAGCATCATCGAGTAAGAATTGCAAGCAGGTTTTGGAAAGCGTTGGATTGCTCGACCTCATGGAAACCCGGATTGATGGGGTGGTTTCAGCAGAACTTGGCCTGAAAGGAAAACCGGAACCGGATATTTTCACTACTGCTGCGGATCAACTGGGCGTTACTTACGACAGGGCCGTAGTTGTTGAAGACGCGGTTTCGGGAGTTCAGGCAGGGAAAAAAGGAAACTTCGGATTTGTACTCGGTATTGCCCGGGAGAAAAATAAGCAGGAATTGCTTATCGGCGGAGCCGATATGGTCGTGGAAGATATTTCTGATATAGGCTATGAAGGCATTGTCGATTGGTTTGAGGATGGACTTCTACGCGATAATTGGGACCTGGTATATCATGACTTTGACCCTGGGAAGGAAAAAACCAGGGAAACTTTGCTCACGATAGGGAATGGATATTTCGGAACCCGGGGAGCGCTGGAAGAATCACAAGCAGGTGAACATCATTATCCGGGAACATACATGGCAGGATTATACAACAGACTTATTTCTAATGTTGCCGGCCGCGATATAGAAAATGAAGACTTCGTCAATGTAAGCAACTGGCTGCCTGTAAATTTCCGTATTGACCAGGGAGAATGGCTGGATATTGATAAGGTGGAGATCGTCTCCCTGCGGAGAAGGCTTCATATGAACAAAGGAATCCTCTGCCGGAAGATGGTGGTACGCGATGGAAATGGCAAGGAAACATTGATCCACAGCCGCCGCTTTGCCGGTATGGATGACCCGCATCTTGCCCTTATCCGCTATGCCCTGACACCACTGAATTACACCGGAACCATAGAGATCAGGTCGGAATTATCGGGCACACATATCAATGACGGGGTGGAGAGGTACCGCTCCCTGAAGCAGCAGCATCTCGTCCCTGTGAGGGAAGGAGGCCACAACAAGCTTCAATTTATTGAAGTAAAGACCACACAATCTGATATTTACGTAGGGATGGCATCTCGTCTTACTGCGGAAATAAACCATAAGGAAATTACTGTTGAATACAGCCATCACACTCAAAAAGGGAAAGTTATTACCATTATTTCTGCTGAAGTGCCACAGAATGAATCGCTTGCCCTTGTAAAAACCACCGCCCTGTATCGCTCTGATGATCCGGGTGTTGATGATGCCCTTGATGCAGCCATCAAGAAGGCAAGCTTATCAAAAAACTTCACGGAATTGCTGGATAAATCCACGGCTGCATGGAAAAAAATATGGGATCAAACAGATATAATTATTGAGGGGGACCGCCTGGCTCAAAAGCTGCTAAGGCTGCACATCTATCATTTAATGGTTACCATATCTCCGCATAATGCGACCATAGATGCAAGCATTCCCGCCAGGGGTTTACACGGTGAAGCTTACCGCGGACATATTTTCTGGGATGAAATATTCATTCTTCCATATTATTATATGCATTTTCCCGAAGCTGCCAGGGCAGTACTGATGTACCGTTACAATCGGCTGGATGCCGCACGCAAATATGCAAAAGATAATGGCGAAAAAGGAGCCATGTTCCCGTGGCAAAGCGGAAGCGACGGCCGTGAAGAGACCCAGGTGACCCATCTAAATCCTATATCAGGAAAATGGGGAGAGGACCACAGTGCCTTACAAAGGCATGTATCACTTGCCATCGCCTGCAATACCATTCAATATTACCATTATACCGATGAGCAGGAGTTCATGGAAAACTACGGCCTTGAAATGCTTCTCGAGATTTGCAGGTTCTGGGCGGGAAAAGCCAAACTGGATGAGACTACTGATCGATACAGCATTACTGGCGTGATGGGCCCGGATGAATTTCACGAAAAATATGCCGGGGCGAAAAAAGGCGGACTAAAAGATAATGCCTATACCAACCTGCTGAGCGTTTGGGTTTTGCGACAATCCATAAGGCTGTGGAGCAAATTGGAACAGGAAGCAAAGCAACGCCTCTCCGAGAAGATCCATTTGCAGCAGGGAGAAATTGAAAAATGGAAGGATATCATCAAGAAGCTTTTCCTCGACATTTCGAAAGAAGGCATCATAGCTCAGTATGATGGGTATTTTGACCTGGCAGAACTTGACTGGGATCATTACCGGGAGAAGTATGGAAATGTATACCGCATGGACAGGTTGCTGAAAGCAGAGGAAAAATCAACAGATGATTATAAAGTAGCCAAGCAGGCTGACACCCTGATGACCTGGTACATTCTGGATCGTAATACAGTCGACGGCCTCATCAAGGGACTTGGATATTCACTAGCTGAAGATTATCTAAAGAAGAACCTCGAATACTATTTGCAGAGAACATCGCATGGATCAACGCTCAGCCGGGTAGTACATGCCAGGCTGGCAGGCATGGTCGGTGACAGGAAACTCAGCTGGGAACTTTATCTTGATGCGCTCACCAGTGACTACCAGGACATACAGGGAGGTACAACCGCTGAAGGCATACATGCCGGAGTGATGGCAGGAACCGTTCTGGGTGCATTGAATACCTTTGCCGGCCTCGACCTGCAGGGAGATATTGTCAGGATCAATCCCGATCTTCCTGAGCATTGGAGAAAAATTAGTTTTAACTTTGTCTTCAACAGAGTAAATTATCGGTGTGAGGTATCACAGGAGCGTGTTCTCCTTCTTCCCGATAGTGATGTGACCGTTGAAATAAAAGGAAAAAGGACAGACCTTCTTATGGGAGAGATAAATGAAATAGAATGCCCCTTGGGGTAAATTCCAATGAACAAATTCCAAAATCCAATAAGCAAATTCCAAATAATTTAAAACATAAAACTCAAAATTTTAAATTTATTAAAATGCTAGGAGATGTACTACTGATTCAGGAAAAACATCACAAGGCCGGGGAGGCCATCATTGAGAAAATCCTGAAACGAAAGAAAGAGAAGTTCATTGTTGCGATATCCGGCGAATCAGGATCGGGCAAGACTGAACTGGCTCATGTGATTGCCAGGGGTCTGCGAAAACACGGAATTTTTGCCAAACCCATACACATAGATAACTACTACCGTATTCTTCCGCTGGAACGTAAGGAGTGGCGCATCAGTAACAGCATTGAGAAATGTGTAGGATACGGGGAGTACGACTGGGACAGCATCAACAGAAATATTGAAGACTTTAAAGCAGGGCGAAAGGCCAGCATGCCCTGCGTTGATCTTGTTACCGAGCAAGTGGACACGCTGATCACTGATTTCGGAGATGTCGACATGCTCATCATCGATGGTTTATACGCCATTAAAACCAAAGAGGCAGACCTCAGAATATTCATCGAACTCACCTACCATGAAACCAAGAAGGCACAGTCTGACCGTGGAAAGGAACCACAAAATGAATACAGGTGGGCCGTGCTGGAGCAGGAGCACAGGATGGTGCAGGAGTTGAAGACTTCTGCAGACCTTTTAGTGAGTAAAGATTATGAAGTGGTCACTAACAGCTAGTGTTAAGTTAATCATGAATTGACGGATAAAGTCTTTTTAATTTTATCCTCGATTCCTTTGTTGTGAATTGCCAGTTTATTGAACTTCCTTTATTGTTTCTATGATTCTGCCAAGCATCCACCTC
>JABMQZ010000273.1 GCA_013202965.1 Bacteroidota bacterium
AACTGAAATAATGGGAACTTTTCAGTTAATATATACAATGGAACAAATAGCAATTTTCTATTATAATGGAATAAAATATGAAAACAGAATTCATGGGGAAATTATCTGGGATGGTATTGATGGCATTCTTCATGAGAACTGGAAGGGTTTAAGTAATATAAAATATGGTGAAGCTTTGGAAGAATTGAATTACCTGAGTGACCACTTAAATGGAACTATCCACAAATGTTCCTATAATCCTTCTGACAGAATGTATGAAATAGAAATTGATGATGAAAGTGGTGAATGGGAAGAGTTCTTTAATAAGACTGAAGAAGAAGATTAAGTAGCATCAATTCCAAAACCTTACCTAATCCAATAATAGGTAAAGTTAGGAGTGTTTTTAATACGGGAGTTGATAAAAAGTTGATACGAAAAAACCTAACTCCCTGTTAATCAATAGGAATTAGGTCAAATTCGTGAACCCGGAGGAATTCGAATCCCCAACCTCCTGATCCGTAGTCAGGTGCACTATCCAGTTATGCTACGGGTCCCGGTGTTTTATTGCTTTGAAAGCGAGTGCAAAGATAAGGATTTTTCTTGAATTCCAAGTTCAAATAAAATCCAAACTCCAACTGCGTCCACCGTCCGCGTGTCGCCATAGCTTTAGCGGAGGCACAAGCCTTGGCGAAGGTGGAATTACAAAAACCAAAGCTCAAATGAAATTTCAAAACCCAAAATCCAAATTTCAAAAAAAAACTGCAAACTCCAAATTTTAAAATCAAAAAGAAAACAAGAAGCGAAACCTTATTCAGGGCACCATACTTTGTATATTGAATACTGTATAATGTAAATTGTATACTCATCCCCAAGCACTTCAGCATAGCTTGGATACTACCGGATTGATTGTGTGGGTTGTAATATTCAATTTACAGTATTCAATATACAGTATTGCAAAGCACAACCCCTACCGCGTCCGCCTTAGCGAAGCGAAGGAGGAACACCTAACACCAACCCAAAACCCACTGCGTCCGCCGTAGCGAAGCGAAGGAGGAACACCCAAAACCCCAAAAAATCTCCCTACATTTGTCATTATGAAATTGGATGAACTTACTAAAGAATTTATAAAACTCTACGGACAGTCCGGTGAGGAGATTTTTACCTTCTTCGCTCCCGGCCGTGTCAACCTTATAGGAGAACATACCGACTATAACAATGGCTATGTGCTGCCTTGTGCCATTAGCTTCGGGACTTATTTGCTTGCACGTAAAAACAATGGAAACACACTGCGTCTCAGCACTTCTAACTTTGAATATAGCGCCGATATCTCACTCGCAGAGCTAAGCAATAAACATGAAGAACAGTGGGTGAACTATCCGCTTGGGGTGATACAACAGTTTTATAAAAGAGGGAAAGCCATTGGCGGGCTGGACCTTTATTTTTCCGGCAACATCCCGGCAGGGGCGGGGCTTTCATCTTCCGCTTCCATAGAGCTTGTCACCGCTGTGGCTTTGAATGAATTATATGAATGTGGCTTTGACATGCCCGAGCTTATCGACCTTTCCCGAGAGGCGGAACATGAATTTATCGGGGTGCAGTGTGGGATCATGGATCAGTTTATTGTTGGAAAGGGCAGGAGGGATGCGGCGCTATTCCTGAATTGTGCTACCCGGAAGTTTGTGCACGTTCCTTTTGCCAAAGGGAAATACAGACTGCTGATCGCCGACACTAAAAAGATCCGCAAGCTCAGCGATTCAAAGTACAACGAAAGAGTTGCGGAATGCCAGCAGGGACTGAGGATCATTCAAAAGACAAGACATATTTCTTCCCTGGGTGAGCTAAGCCTGGAAACCTTCCACGAGATCGAACATATCATTGAAGATCCTGTGATCAGGAAAAGGCTAAAGCATGTGGTGAGTGAGAACCGCAGGGTGCTGGATGCCGTGAAAGCCCTCATGAACAATAAATTTGAGGAGTTCGGAAAACTGATGAACCTTTCGCACGATTCCCTGCGCGACGATTATGAAGTTACCGGATTTGAACTCGATACCATGGTGGAAATTTCCCGCAAACAGCAAGGTGTGCTCGGCTCCCGCATGACCGGTGCCGGATTTGGGGGATGCACGGTTTCCCTTGTGGAATCCGATAGCATTGAAAACTTTATTAAAAATGTTGAAGCTGAGTACCTTGACAAAACCGGATTAAAACCTGAGTTTTACCTTCCGGAAATTGTTGGAGGCGCCGGAAAAGTATCAAGTTCCTAGTGCCGAGTGCCTAATTAGAGTGAAGAGTGTATATTGATAGAATTAATGCGCAATTGAAAGAGTGAAATTTCTGAATTTCTGATTTCTGATATCTGCTATCTGCCTGCCCGTCCGTAACGGAGCGAAGGCGGGATATCTGATTTCACCGGGTCTATCCCAGCACAAACCACAAATACCCTCCATACATCCCCAGCATCAGCAATCCTTCGATCCGAGAGATTTTCCTTCCTTTTCCGGTGTAAACGAAGACAACAAGTGTTACGCTTGCAATCAGGAGCATGACCAGGTCGAGCAGGCTTGCGGGCTGAAAGGGGAGGGGCATTATGAGTGAGCTAACACCGAGCACCAGCAGGATGTTGAAAATACAGGAGCCTACTGCATTGCCGATGGCCATCTCTGAATTTCCTTTCAATGAGGCCATGATGGAGGTGACCAACTCCGGCAGGGAGGTGGCCATGGCGATGACGGTTAAGCCGATGCTTGATTCATCCATTCCCATGACAGCGGCCATGTTCACCGCTTCCGATACGATCCATTTGCCCCCGAAGTAAAGGCCGCCGATCCCCAGCAGAATAAAAACCAGGGCCATCCATACAGGGTGCTGCTTCTGCTTTTTTTCCTCAGGCGGGGAATGTTTTGAACTACGAAAATAGATGTACAGGAAAATGGCCAGCAAGGACAGGAAAATAATACCATCGGTCATTCCGACCACATTCGTTTGAGTAGCAGTAAACCATCTGTCCTGTACCATGACAAATAAAATGCCTACAGCCAGCAAACTGAAAGGGATATCGCGGAAATAGGTATGCTTGAAAATAGGGATGGGACTGATGATGGCAGTGATCCCGATGATCACCAGGATGTTGATGACATTGCTTCCCAAAACATTGGATATGGCAAGGTCGGTATTTCCGTTGGCAGTGGCAAATACGTTGATGATGAGCTCCGGCAGGGAGGTGCCGATGGCAACGATTGTAAGCCCTGTAATAGCAGATGGGATTCCCAGTCTCCGGCCAATGTTTGCTGCCCCGTCAATCAGCAGGCTGGCGCCGCCAATGAGGATCACAAAACCAAAAAAGAAAAGGAAATAATCCATTTAAAATAGTTTTGAGTTTTGGGTTTTCCTCCTTCGCTTCGCTAACGCTTGCGCCGAAGCTTCAGCGTAGGAGCACGGCGGACGCAGTGAGTTTTAAAT
>JABMQZ010000274.1 GCA_013202965.1 Bacteroidota bacterium
CGGGACATGAAGCTTTTACTGCCATGCGTGCCAGGGGAGCAATGGTTACTGATATTGCCATTATCATCATAGCGGCAGACGACGATGTGATGCCCCAAACCAAAGAAGCCATCAATCACGCACAGGCTGCAGGAGTGCCGATTATCTTTGCCATCAATAAAATTGACAGGCCCAATGCCAATCCTGAAAAGATCAAACAGCAACTGTCAGAAATGAACATTCTGGTGGAAGATTGGGGAGGGAAATATCAGAGTCAGGATATTTCTGCTACGGAAGGAACCAATATTGACGAACTCCTCGAGAAGATATTACTGGAAGCTGAGATGCTGGATCTTAAGGCCAACCCCGAAAAAAATGCGATTGGCACCGTGATCGAGTCCTCGCTCGACAAAGGAAGAGGATATGTAACCAATATTCTGGTGCAGGCTGGGACTTTACATAGGGGAGACATGGTACTTGCCGGTTCAAATTACGGCAAAATAAAGGCCATGTATAATGAAAGAAACCAATTGATAAAAGAAGCCAGGCCTTCTGTGCCTGTATTGATACTTGGGCTTAACGGAGCTCCCCAGGCTGGTGATGGCTTCAACGTTATCAGGAACGAAAGGGAAGCTAAAAACATTTCCAATAAACGAGAACAATTGCAACGTGAACAGGGCCTGCGTACGACGAAGCATATTACCCTCGATGAGATCGGCCGCAGAATTGCCATCGGTGATTTCAAAGAACTTAACATTATCGTAAAAGGTGATGTTGATGGTTCGGTTGAAGCCCTGTCGGATTCACTGCTCAAATTATCAACTGAAGAAGTACAGCTAAACATCATACTGAAAGGTGTTGGTGCAATAACTGAAACAGATGTTATGCTCGCATCCGCTTCAAATGCAATCATTATCGGATTCCAGATCCGCCCTCAACCCGGGGCAAGGAAGCTAGCCGAACATGAACAGATCGACATTCGCCTGTACAGTATTATCTACCAGGCTATCGAAGAGATCAAATCTGCTATTGAAGGCATGCTCTCACCTGACATTGAAGAAAAGATCACCTGTAACGTGGAAGTCAGGGAAGTATTCAAGATCACCAAGGTGGGTACCGTTGCAGGATGTATGGTACTTGATGGTAAAATTACACGTAAGACCACTGTACGCCTGATACGCGACGGCATTGTTGTATATACCGGCGTGCTGGGATCCCTGAAACGATTTAAGGATGATGCTAAAGAGGTGGCCACCGGTTATGAATGCGGCCTGAACATCGAGAACTTCAATGATATCAAAGTTGGTGATATTATTGAGGGATATGAAGAAATTAAAATCAAGAGAACGCTGTAATCACTTTCTGAACAAAGTCTGGGTCCGGTCGGGGCCGACTGAAACGATCTCAATAGGAATTCCGGTATTTTTCTCAATGTAGCTGATGTAGTCGTTCAGTGTATCCGGTATCTGATTAATATTTTCCAGACTTTCAATATTACTGTTCCATCCCGGCAATGTGTTATACACCGGCTCAATTTTTTCGCTGCACAGATCGAAGGGGACTTCCCTGCTTGGTTCACCGGCAATCGAATAGCTGGTGCATACATCCAATTCTGTGAAGGGGCTAAGCACATCGGTTTTCATCATAAATAGTTTTGTAACCCCATTGAGCATAATGGCGTAATTCAGTGCAACCAGGTCGAGCCAGCCACAACGGCGTGGACGCCCTGTTGTTGAGCCGAATTCGCGCCCGGTTTCACGCATCAGGTCGCCGCTTTCATCCAGTAGTTCTGAGGGAAAAGGCCCGCTCCCCACACGGGTGCAATAAGCTTTGAAAACCCCGAAAACTTCACCTATCTTTTGAGGAGACACTCCCAGCCCGGCACATACACCGGCACAAATAGTGTTTGATGAAGTCACGTAGGGATAGGTTCCAAAGTCAATATCCAGCATAGATCCCTGTGCACCTTCCGCAAGTACTTTTTTCCCTTCAGCCAGTGCATGATTAATAAAATATTCGCTATTCACAAGCTGGAGGTCGTCAAATATTTCCAGGGCCTCAAACCAGGCCGATTCATAGTCAGGGAATGACATGCCATCAAATTCGAAATCTCCGGGATTAACGCCGAATGACCCAATGATCCGCATATGCATTTCCCGGATTTTATCAAATTTCTCACGGAAACCAGTCTCATGCAAATCGCCAATCCGCAGGCCAAGTCTTGCAATTTTATCTGTATACGCAGGTCCAATACCTTTCAATGTTGAGCCAATCTTTTCTTTTCCCTTTGCCTTCTCATAAGCGGCATCCAGTAAACGATGCGAGGGAATAATCAGGTGCGCCTTACGGGAAATAAAAAGGCGTTCCCTGGCCAGGATATTATTGGCATCCAGGTTGTCAAGCTCCTTTTGCATGATAAAAGGATCGATGATCACCCCATTCCCGACAACATTTTTTGATGTTGGAGAAAAGATACCGGAGGGGATGGTGTGCAGAATAAACTTTTTCCCATCAAAAATAATGGTATGCCCGGCATTGGGGCCTCCCTGAAATCTGGCAATAATATCATAATCAGGGGTCAGAACATCCACAATTTTCCCCTTACCTTCGTCTCCCCACTGGAGACCAAGTAACACATCTATTTTCATGAGCCTGATTTTTATTGTTTGATATGACCGTAAAACGTAAGTGAATGATGGGTAACTTCTACATTCAGTGTCTTCTCAACGTAGTTCTTAATATCCTCTATCCTCGGATCTGAGAATTCAAAAACCTGGCCATCGTTCACACTGATAAAATGATCATGTTTTTTGAACTTGTAGGAACGCTCAAATTGCGCGCAGTTATTCCCAAACTGATGCTTCGTAACAAGATTGCAGTCGAGCAGCAATTCAATCGTATTATAAAGTGTAGCCCGGCTGACACGATACTTATTGTTCTTCATCCGGATATAAAGGGTTTCTATATCGAAATGCCCTTCCGTTGCATAAATCTCCTGCAAAATCGTGTATCTTTCAGGTGTTTTCCTGTGTCCTCTCTGCTCCAGATAATCCGTAAATAATTTCTTGACTTGCTCAACTGTATCCTTGTTCGTATCTTTCATCGAAGTACATTTTATTACAAGCCTCAAATTTAATGAAAAAATTTTTATTATAATTTGGTATAAATAAAAATAATTTCACTTATCCGCTATTAAAACGATTAATTCCCTACAAAAGTGACACTTACAAGATTAAGTCACAGAGCGGTCTATCCGGCTGATCTTTTGAATTTCAGGAATTTTCTTGAGGTTATCAATTAATTGATTCAGGGCTTGTGTATTTTCAATATACAACATGATCACGACATCAGTGAGGCCGCCGTGCGTATTCAGGTTAAATGAACGGATCCCAAGGTCATGTTTATCATAGATAACCTCAGATATTTGCCTTATGAGGCCCTTCTTGTCAACACATTTCAATTTAATTCCGGTCAGGAAGCCAATGGATTCATTGGTTCTCCATTTCGCTTTAATGATCCTGTTGCCGTAGCTGGACATCGATTGAATGGCCACCGGACAGTTTGTGCGATGGATCATGATTTTACCTTTTCGGCTTATGAATCCCATCACATCATCTCCGGGAATCGGGTTACAACATTTGGAAATAACATAGCGGATATCTTCAATATCGTCGCTTAGAACCAGTGTTTCAGGTTTCTCATTTAACTGTTCAATAAGATCAGGGCTTACCGACTTCTGGGTTCTTGAGCGTGTAAAAGGTTTGCTGATATACCTGAGCCAACTCCCCTGATCAGTTAATTGTGTAAAGGCCTTCACATCCTGCAAGCGAATGCTGTCATGCGCCAGATCATAATACATCCTGATCTGCGATGTATAGCCTACATACTCCATAAAACGGTTTGCCACCCCTTCAGAACATTCGACCTTTTGTTGTCCGAGGTATTTTTTAAGTATTTCTTTTCCTTTTTCGGTAAATTTTCTGTACTCATCTTTCAGTGCCGCTTTGATACGATGTTTTGCTCTTGCTGTGATCACAAATCCCAGCCAGTTTTCTGTTGGCACCTGCTTCTGGGATACGATCACCTCTACCTGATCACCGCTGTTCAACTTATGGTTCAGGGGGACCAGATTATGGTTCACCTTGGCCCCTATGGCCCGGTTTCCTATCTGGGAGTGGATATTATATGCAAAGTCAAGGACTGTGGCACCTACAGGCATGATCTTCAAATCACCTTTGGGTGTATAAACAAAGATCTCATCAGCAAACAGGTTAAGCTTGAAGTCATCCAGGAAGTCAAGTGCATCGGAATCTTCTCCATGCAGCATTTCCCTGATCTTGTTTAACCATTCATCAAGGCCGGTTTCATGGTCAATTCCATCTTTATATTTCCAGTGGGCAGCATATCCTTTTTCTGCGATTTCATCCATTCGTTTCGTACGGATCTGAACTTCCACCCATTTCCCGGTCCGGCTCATTACCGTAGTATGCAGCGCTTCATACCCATTTGCCTTGGGAAGGGAAATCCAGTCACGCAGCCGTTTCTGATTTGGCCTGTAATAATCGGTAATGACGGAATATACTCTCCAGCATTGTTCCTTTTCCTTCTCAATGGGCGTGTCGATGATGATCCGGATGGCAAAAAGATCAAAAATATCTTCAAACGGAATTTCCTTGCTTTGCATTTTCTCCCAGATAGAAAAAACAGATTTCTCCCTGTCCAGGATACTGAAATTCATTCCTTTTCCTGCCAGGTCTTTCTTAATGGGATAAATGAACTTATTATTAAAGCGTTTTCTTTCCGGTCTTGATTCTTCCAGTTTTCTTGAGATGGTATTAAAAACTTCCGGTTCCAGAAACTTCAGCGACAGGTCTTCCAATTCGCTTTTGATGGCATGAAGTCCGAGACGATGCGCCAGTGGTGCAAAGAGGAAAAGGGTTTCAGATGCAATTTTGAGTTGTTTGTCTCCGGGCATTGCATCCAGTGTGCGCATATTATGCAAACGATCGGCAAGTTTGATCAGGATCACCCTCACGTCCACCGACATGGTCAAAAGCATTTTTTTGAAATTTTCAGCCTGGGCTGAAGACGCAGGATGTTCGAAGATCTCTTCTATTTTTGTCAATCCATCTATGATCCTGGTGACAGTATCCCCGAATAAATGCCTGATATCTTTCAGGGTATACTCAGAATCCTCAACGACATCATGCAGGAGAGCACAAATAACAGAAGTGGTACCCAGACCGATCTCTCCGGCAGCGATTTTTGCTACATCAAGCGGATGATAAATATAGGGTTCTCCCGACTTCCTGCGCATATCCTTGTGCGCATCCACTGCCAGGTTAAATGCTTTCCGGACAAGTTTTTTATTGACCGGTTTCTCCCGTGTAGCCCAAACCCTGAGCAGGTTTCGGTAACGGTTCAATATTTCTCTTTTTTCCTTTTCCGGGTCCGGAGTATACATAGGTGTATGTTTCCATTTCTGAACTACCTAACAAAATTACAGTAAAATAAGTTATTCTTTAAAGGAAGACAGGCATTTATTCTAAGGAATATTATTAATTTTGGATTGGCTTGAACAAAGAATTTGCTTAATGAAAAGACTTTTCCTGCTTAGCCTTATGATTACCACCTGTTTATCTGTTGCCTTCGCAACGCATCAAAGAGCAGGTGAAATTACGTATACTTACGTTTCAGGCCTGACCTTTGAAATAACCGTCATTACTTATACCCGTACTTCTGCACCAGCCGACAGGCCATGGCTTGAGATTTTATGGGGGGATGGCAGCAGCAGTGAGCTTCCCAGGACTGAAAAGATCAATTACGGCAATGACATCAGCCGTAATGTTTATGCATACGTACCTGAGTTAGGGGCAACACAAGCACGACATACTTATTCTTCGCCCGGAACATACAAGATTTCCCTGGAAGATCCGAACAGGAATTTTGGCGTAATGAACATCCCGAATTCGGTGAATGTGCCACTGTACATAGAAACTATCATGGTCATCAACCCGCTTATGGGCATGAACAACTCTCCCGTTTTGCTGAACCCTCCCATAGACAACGGCTGCGCCAACCAGATCTACATCCATAATCCGGGCGCTTATGATATTGACGGTGATAGTCTTGCATACAGCCTCATCACCTGCAGGGGGGCAGAAGGCCTTCCTATTCCCGGCTATACCCTTCCAATAGCCACTGACAGCATCAGCATTAATCCCGTAACCGGTGACCTGTTGTGGGTGACGCCCCCCATGCAGGGAGAGTTTAATATTGCCATCCTCATCGAGGAATACAGGAACGGGATCTGGATCGGGAGTATTACGCGCGATATGCAGATTAACATCATTGCCTGTGATCATCACCCGCCAACTATTCATGCTATCAGCGATACTTGCGTGGAGGCCGGCGACACATTGGTCTTTGAAGTGATGGCTACCGAAGCTGATGGAGATGTTGTAGAACTCAGCGCTACGGGAGGGCCCTTTGAAGTGGAACAAAGTCCGGCATGGATATTCCCTGATCCGGCCACAGGAATTGATACCGTAAAAACCACCTTCATCTGGGAAACTGTGTGTAATCACGTGCAAAAACAACCCTATTACACCTATTTTAAAGCCAGGGATGATGGAGAGCCTGTCAACCTCGTGGATTTAAAAACAATATCGATCAAAGTAATCGGCCCTGCACCCAAAGGACTGGCTGCCGAGCCCGTTGGAAATTCGATTCATCTCAGTTGGAATAAAAGTCCGTGCCTGAAAGCCGTACGCTACACGGTATACAGGAGGGTGGGCTTTTATGGATATATTCACGGTTATTGCGAGACAGGTGTACCTGAATACACTGGTTACAGCCTCATTCATACAACTGCCACAGTTGACGACACCACATTTGCAGACAATGGAGGTGGCTCCGGATTGATCAATGGGCTGGATTATTGTTATATGGTGGTGGCTATATTTTTTGATGGTGCTGAGAGTTATGCATCGGAGGAAGTTTGTGCCCAGCTTAAAAAAGATCTTCCCATTATCACAAATGCCGGAAACGACAGTGCCAACCTCTTCAATGGGTATGCCCGGCTGGCATGGTCAAAACCGACAGAACTGGACACCATACAGATACCGGGGCCATATTATTATGAACTTTATCGGGCCGAAGGGCCGGATGGTCAGGATTTCCAGTTCATAGAAAGCTTCCCTGAACTGAACGACACCTTATATCTTGACCAGTCCTTAGATCTTAATGCAAGCCCTTTTGCATATAATTACAAGTTAGACTTCCTGAGTGGATCCCATGGGTACATTGGCACTACTCAGCAAGCCACCACTATTTACCTGGACATTTATGAGACCGACAGGAGGCTTGAACTCAGCTGGCATCTGAATGTTCCCTGGAACAACGAATACTATACGATCTTTAAAAAAGAGCCCGGTGGCAGTGATTATATTCAAATCACCACAACAACTGACTTATCCTATGTAGATTCGAACCTGGTAAATCATGAAGAATACTGTTATTACATTAAGAGCACGGGAAGTTATGGAACCACAGGCCTGATAGATCCCATCATTAATTTTTCACAGATCGCATGTGGAAAGCCGCTTGACAATGTTCCCCCCTGCCCTCCCGGGCTTGCCGTTTATACTGACTGTACTGAATTTAAAAATACACTGAGATGGAGCAATCCGGCACTCATTGACAGCTGTGACCCGGATGTTGCACAATACTATATTTATTACGGACCGGATGAAAGCTCCGACTTTTCGCTGATCGATTCTGTATTGCAAAGCAATGAAGACAGCCTGACCTATATCCATGGGGGATACACACTCGGATGCTATGTCGTAACCGCCCTTGATTCATTGGGCAACCAAAGTGCGTATAGCAACATAGTATGCACACCGGGCTGTTCCGGTTATGAACTGCCAAATGTTTTCACCCCTAATGGTGACCAGTATAATGATTATTTCACCCCGTTTCCTGAAACTGCAGGCAGGGCAGAAAGTATAGATATCAAAATCTTTAACAGGTGGGGGCAAATGGTTTATGAAACTACAGATCCGATGATTAACTGGGACGGAAGAAACCATAAAACAAACAAAGATTGTCCTGACGGCACCTATTTCTATGTTTGTGAAGTATATGAAAAAACCCTGACAGGTCTTGTCCAAAAGACCCTTCAGGGTTCAATCACTATTTTAAGGTGACACTTAAGGGCTAAACAGCCTTATTTATCAATGCTCATTAAGAGTGTGATCAGATCAACTACCCTGTTGGAATATCCCCATTCATTGTCGTACCAGTTCAGTGTCCTGACGATTCTTTTGCCCAGCACTTTGGTATATTCGGGATCATAGATAGAGCTGTATGAGTTCCCTACTATATCTGACGAAACAATCATGTCTTCTGAATAAAGGAGGATATTTTCCATGCGTTTTGTTTTGGATGCAATCCTGACGGCAGCATTGATATCCTCGACCGTCACATCTTTTTCTACCTCGACCACCAGGTCGACAACAGAGCCATCAGGAACAGGTACCCTGGAGGCCATACCATCCAGTTTACCTTTCAGAGCCGGAATAACCTGCCCTACAGCTTTGGCTGCACCGGTTGTGGTAGGAATGATATTCTCGGCTGCTGCACGGCCACGGCGCCAGTCCTTGTGCGGTACATCTGCCAGGCGCTGGTCATTGGTATATGCATGCGTTGTGGTCATGAGGCCTTCCTTTATACCGAAAGAGTCGTTGAGGACTTTGGCCATCGGTGCAAGGCAGTTGGTGGTACAACTGGCATTGGAGATGATCTTATGTTCCGGTTTCAATTCATCTTCATTTACACCCAGTACAACAGTACAATCAATTTCATCTTTGGCCGGCACGGTCAGGACAACCCTTTTCGCCCCTGCCCTGAGATGAGGTTCCAGCTTTTCCCTGGTGCGAAAGATCCCTGTAGCTTCTACCACTACATCAATATCCAGTTCTTTCCACGGGAGATCTTCAGGATCCCTGATACTCAGCATTTTAACTTTTTCATGCGGTGTAACCAGGTAATCATCTACCAGTTTGATATCCTGGCCGAAGCCTGACATCACTGTATCATATTTCAGGAGGTATGCCAGCACCTCATCATCAAAGAGGTCGTTTATAGCAACCACATCAATGTCTTTCCTTGCATTCATGATCCTGAACACCGAGCGTCCGATCCTTCCGAATCCGTTTATTGCTACTCTCATTTTCTGACTCCTTTCTTATCTAATTCATTATAGGCAATTATAGCATCTATGATCCTGCAGGCCGTTGCTAATGCAGTATGATACCAGCTAAGTGTCTTTACCATTCTAAGCGGTGAAATCAATGTTGCCTGCTTATCAAAAACCACGGAATGCCGGTCACCAATCACATCCGTGGAAACGATCGGATCCGCTACAACCCTGACAACGGCAGGGTTCTTTTTTGCATACGCTTCAACAGCCTGATTAACCTGATCTTTTGTCACTCCTTTATCTTTAAGGATGGTGGTAAGGTCAAGCAATGATCCATTGGGTACCGGTACGTTCAGTGCAGAGCCGGCGATCCTTCCTTTAAATTCAGGCATAATATGCTGGATCCATTTCGGGCTCGGTGTTTCATTGGGAATAATATTTTCCGCTGCCGAACGGCTCCTCCTGAAGTCTGTACTCGCTTTATCTCGCAGAGGCTGATCTGAAGTATATGAATGTACGGTGGTGAGCAGGGCATAGTCAATACCGAAAGCCTCATCAAGGACCTTCAGCATCAGTGCAGTTGCATTTGTGGTAGCCGAGCCTGCCGATATCAGGCGATCAGATACCTTCATGCTATGGTCGTTTACGCCCCTCACCACGATCCTGTCAATCTCATCAGATGGCAGAGTGGTAAGCATTACGCGTTTCGCCCCTGCCTCGAGGTGACGTTTCATATCAGCCCTTGATTTATATATACCTGTTCCATCAATAGCCACATCCACATCCAGCATATCCCATAATACATCACCGGGTTCCATGCTTTTTCTCTCGATCATCCTGGCCCTGCCATTTTTAGAAACCAGGAAGTTCCCTTCCAGTTTCACATCAATACCTCCTTTGGTTTCAACTTTTAGAAGGTACTCGAGGATCTCGGGACGCCCAAGATCGGCAATGGCAACGATCTCTATCCGGTCATCATTGAGGCATAAACGGTAAATATGCCGCCCTACCTCTCCGAATCCCATAATTCCAACTCGAATCTTGTCCATTTTAAATATTTTTATCTGTTAAAAATGCACCTGAGCTAATCAGGTTTTTTCAATAATTTAATTTCTTTATGATAAGAACGTAAAAAAAACCACTTGGTTCATAAAGGACAACAAAATTAATATTAATATTTATGGTAACAGAATAATAATATGTTAATTCCTGATTATCACCCCTGCAATTAAAATTCATTCTTCATTAAAGAATTAATATTATTTTTGCAGAAATGAAAAACATCCGCAACTTCTGCATCATCGCCCATATTGATCATGGGAAAAGCACACTGGCAGACCGGCTGCTAGAGTTCACAGATACAATCAATGAGCGGGACCTTCAGGAGCAGGTGCTGGATGATATGGATCTGGAAAGAGAGCGAGGGATCACCATAAAGAGCCATGCCATTCAGATGGAACACGACCATGAAGGGCAACACTATATTATGAACCTCATTGACACCCCCGGACATGTTGATTTTTCTTATGAAGTTTCCCGGTCTCTGGCGGCCTGCGAAGGAGCCTTGCTGATCGTTGATGCCGCACAGGGCATTCAGGCCCAGACCATATCCAATCTTTACCTCGCCATTGATAACGACCTTGAGATCATTCCAGTACTGAACAAGATGGATCTGGAAGCTGCCATGCCCGAAGAAGTGAAGGACCAGATCGTTGACCTTATTGGCTGCGACAGGGACGACATCATTGAAGCCAGTGGTAAAACAGGCTATGGTGTTGATAGAATACTGAAAGAAATCATACATAAGATACCCCCACCTGAAGGCGATCCGGAAGCCCCACTGCAAGCGCTCATATTCGATTCTGTTTTTAATTCATACCGTGGAATTATTGCCTATATCAGGATCATCAACGGCAGATTAAAAAAACAGGATCATGTCAAATTTTTCAATTCCGAAAAAGAATATGATGCCGATGAGATCGGGGTACTGAAATTAAAACAGGACGAAAGAAAAGAGTTGTCGGCCGGTGATGTGGGATATATCATTTCCGGGATCAAACTGTCAAAAGAGGTCAAGGTGGGTGATACCATTACCCATGTTCAGCGTCCCTGTGACAAAGCCATAGAAGGCTTTGAAGAAGTGAAGCCAATGGTATTTGCCGGGATCTATCCGGTCGATGCCGATGAGTATGAAGAATTAAGGGCCTCGATCGAAAAACTACAGCTTAACGATGCTTCCCTGACATTTATACCCGAATCTTCAGTAGCCCTGGGATTTGGCTTCCGTTGCGGATTCCTGGGACTCTTACATATGGAGATCATCCAGGAAAGGCTTGACAGGGAATTCGACATGAACGTAATCACTACGGTGCCCAATGTGTCGTATAAAGTAGTGAACCATAAAGGAGAATACATTGAAGTGCATAATCCTTCCGGCCTTCCGGAACAAAAGCATATCGACCATATAGAAGAACCCTACATCATTGCCCAGATCATTTCTAAAAGCTGTTATGTTGGTTCCGTCATGAAGCTCTGTATCGATAAACGAGGAATCTTGAAGAACCAGGTTTACCTTACCAGCGACCGTGTAGAAATTACCTTTGAGATGCCGCTGGGCGAAATCGTTTTTGATTTTTATGATAAGTTAAAGAGCATTTCAAAGGGCTATGCCTCATTTGACTACCATCAGTCAGGATACAAACCGGCCAATCTTGTTAAACTTGACATCCTGCTGAACGGAGAGTCGGTGGATGCACTATCCACCCTCATACACCGCGACAATGCATACGATTTTGGGAAACGCATGTGTGTGAAGTTAAAAGAACTCATTCCACGGCAGCAATTCGACATTGCCATCCAGGCTGCCATCGGAGCCAAGATCATTTCCCGTGAAACGGTAAAGGCCGTACGAAAAGACGTAACGGCAAAATGCTATGGCGGTGACATCACACGTAAAAGGAAACTCCTCGAAAAACAGAAAAAAGGCAAGAAGCGTATGCGGCAGGTTGGGAATGTGGAGGTGCCGCAGCAGGCGTTCCTTGCGGTACTCAAATTAGATTAAGCTTGGTAAAACAGAACACTGATTACACGGATACAACGGATGATCACAGATAATTCAAACTGTAACTTTATAGCTTACATTCCGTCTTATCAATAAATCAGGATATTGGGCTTATAGGATCAATGACTACCCGGGAATATAATACGTGTGTAGATATGCATGCCGACGGTGTGTTCAGGTTCATTCTGAAAAACCTAAGGAATGAACATGATGCCCAGGATATTGTCCAGGATTCTTTTGAAAAACTCTGGATTAACCACAAGAAGCTGGATCCCGGAAAAGCAAAATCATACCTGTTCACTACCGCTTATCATACGATGATAGATCATATCAGGAAGAAAAAGTATTCCGGCAGCATTGAGGATATCCCTGAAACGAGCAACGAAACATTCCGTGATTATTCCGACCTCAGGGAAATTCTTGATGAAGCGCTTGCAAAGCTGAATGAGGTGCAAAGATCGGTGGTCCTGCTCAGGGATTATGAAGGATATTCATACCATGAAATCGGCGAGATAACGGGACTGAATGAATCACAGGTGAAAGTATATTTATACAGGGCAAGGGTATACCTGAAAAATTATATTGTAAGCCCTGAACATGTTATATAGGATGGCAATAAACAGACATAATTACGAAATCTACTTCATAGATTATCATGAAGGCAATCTGCCCCCGGACAGGGAGGAGGAGCTGATGGCCTTTCTTGAAGCCAATCCTGATCTTAAAAAAGAATTTGATGAATATCCTGAAGAACCCTTGCTTGCCGATCAGAATATAATATTCAGGAACAAGAAATTACTTAAAAAAGAAGAAAGTAGCCCGGAATTCAGTGAAAATGACCAGATGGCCATTGCTTACCTGGAAGGTGATCTTTCTGCAGATGACAAGTTGAGAGCAGATTCAATGCTCAATGAGGATGATCATGTTCAACAACTACACGAACAATATCTTTCGACCAGATCAATTGCTGACTACAGCATCACATGCCCTGACAAAGCGGAGTTGAAGAAAAAAAGCAATGTGGCTTTCCTTCTTCCTCAATACCTCCGCTATGCTGCTGCAGCGGCAATTATTATCTTTATTGGCATTACCGCCTATTTTCGGTTTACCCCTGCCGATGAACCAAGAATTACAAGCTTACCGCAGCGGCTGGAAACCCGGCCAGCAGGTCTCATTGAGTTCCAGGCCGATTGCCTCGTTCTGGAATCCAGGAATGATCCGCCCTCATCTATTCAAATGTCATGGCGCGAGGAAGGAATACCTCCTGTCAGGCTTGCTTCTATACATCCACTGGCAATTACACCTTCACCGCAAGGGACATATGCAGCCATTTTATTTCCCAGGCCTTTCCCTGTTTCGGGATCTGATGTTTTCGCAATGGATACAGAAGTAAAACAGAAAAGCCTGGTGGGGAAAATTTTCTCAGGATTCTTTAATAAAGCCAGTGCACCCTTCTCTATAGAAAACAAGAGCAATCGGGCCGGCAAATCAGACAAGCTTTCCATCTGGGATATCGCTGATCTTGGGATGCAAGGCATTAACGTTCTCGGCGATCATGATTATACGCTTGTCAGGAAGTATAATGAGGATGGCAATGTAAAGGGGGTTGTGGTTGCCGGAAAATAAAAAAATCCAAAATCCAAAAAACAAATTCCAAAACTGTTAACTCCAAACTCAAAGTACTTTAAATACTCTAAATACTTTAAGTACTTAAAAAACTGTAACTATTCATATCATACATCCGTCACACTACAAACAATCAAAATTTACAATTATGCAAAAAACAGTTTTTACCTTTTTGATCACGATCCTTGCAGGATCGTTTATTCCTGGCAGCGGGCAGGTTCAGGCCCAGGACAACATCGTAAAAGAAGTCAGGGAAGTTGCTGATTTCAGTGGCATTGACGTTGGAGGTGCATTCGACATCCTCTTGAGCCAGGCTGATGTTACCAAAGTTGTTATTGAAACGGAAAAAGAAAATATCGACAAAATCCAAACCAGGGTAAACAATGGTATTTTGGAGATCTCTTCCAAAAACATCAAAAATTCGGATAAGCTGAATGTTTACATCATCTCACCTGAAATAAACAACATCAGCATTCATGGTGCCGCCGACCTGAAAGGACTTAGCGGCCTTCATGGGACTGAGCTTGTCATACGTGCCAGTGGCGCATCCGATGCCAAACTGGATGTTGTGTATGACAAAATCAACTCAAATGTTTCCGGTGCTGCAAGCCTTGTTTTACGGGGAGAGGCGCGCAGGCATACTATTGTGGTCAGCGGTGCGGGAGATGTCGATGCCGGCAAACTGCTCACTGAAATCAGCAGTGCTACCGTAAGCGGAGCAGGATCGGCCAGTGTAAATGCCAGCACTGAAGTGGTTTCCAATACTTCAGGTGCAGGAACCATCGACCTTGTCAGCAAACCTGAAACCCTGACCATCGTCTCGGGTGAGATCATTGGCGAAAGCGAGACCCTCAGGGTTCAAAGCACGGAATACGGAGATACAACTAAGGTCAGAATAGCCGGCATCAGGGTAGAAGTCATCGACAACGACAGTACCAGGATCACCATTGGCAACAGAATGCTGACGGTTAATGAAAACGGAAATGTGAAGTGGTGCAAGGTGAGATTACGCAAGTTTAACGGGCACTGGGCAGGAGTAGAACTGGGTGTTAATGGTTATCTGACCAAAGATTATGACATGAAGTTTAGTCCTGAAGATGAATACATGGACCTGCGCATGGAAAAATCCATACAGGTAAACTTAAATATTTATGAGCAGAATATTGCCCTGAGCAGGAATCAGGAATGGGGTATGCTCAGTGGTATTGGGTTGTCGTGGAACAATTACCGTTTCAGAAGGCCCACCACACTGAACCCTGACTCTTCTTACCTGGTCGGTTATATTGATGAAGGTATCAGTGTCAGAAAGTCCAAACTGGCCATTGCTTATCTGCAGATACCACTGATATTTGAATGGCAGAACCATACACTGAGACAACGCAATTCATTCCATGTGGGCCTGGGTGTGGTTCTTGGGGTACGCCTCTGGTCATGGCAAAAGAAGTATTATGATGAACTTAACAAGCAATATACGCTTACTCAATACGATCCTGCTACAGGCCAATACATTGATAAATGGCAGAGGACATCCCCCAACTATAACAAAACCCATACTTATGATGATTATCACCTGCAGCCCTTCAAGGCAGATGCCACATTTCGTATCGGCTGGGGGTATGTAAACCTTTTTGCAACTTACAACCTGGTGCCTATGTTCCGCAAGGATAAAGGGCCCGAGCTGCACCAGTTTGCAGCAGGAATAACCTTATTGGGGTGGTAGATCCGCTTCAATATCCTGAATTTGGGGAAGTGGTAAGGCCTGCTTCCTTTTTTTTATTTACCCACCCCCTGTCCCCCTCCCTGCATCGCCTTCGCGTAGCTTCGGCAGAGCAAGGCCAGCAGGGAGGGGCCGGGGGTGGGTAAAAGAAGTACTTAATCCTCCCAAAAAACTCAGAACTAATGGCCGGTAATCAGTACCCATTAACCGTATTTTTTTGTATCTTCGTAGGCCGAAATAAAATAGAATCTACTTAAATAACAAACATCATGTCAGGTCACAGTAAATGGTCTACGATCAAAAGGAAAAAGGGTGCAAATGATGCCAAAAGATCCAAAATATTCTCAAAGATCATTAAAGAGATCACTATTGCAGTGAAAGACGGCGGCTCGGATCCTGAGGGGAACCCAAGGCTGAGGCTGGTCATTGCCAATGCCAAAGGTGCCAGTATGCCTAAAGATAATATCCAACGTGCCATCAATAAAGGAAAAGATAAAGATGCCAGCAACTTCGTTGAATATACCTTTGAAGGCTATCTCCCTCATGGCATTGCAGCTTATGTTGAATGTACTTCCGATAACCAGCAGCGTACCGTAAGTAATGTTCGCTCAATATTTAACAAATTCAGCGGTAACCTCGGGACACACGGTTCATTGAGTTTTCTGTTCGACCGCAAGGGTGTTTTTACAATCCCCCTGGGTGATCTCGACCAGGATGAATTTGAGCTGGAGATGATCGATGCCGGGGCGGAGGATATTGTTGTTGAAGATAATTTCATCACTGTAACCACAGCCATGGAAGATTTTGGTTCGCTCATGAAAAAACTCGAAGAACTCGGAGTGGAGCCTGAAAATGCTGAGTTACAAAGGATTCCGAAAGAAAGCATAAACCTCAGTGTGGAAGATGCCAAAAAGATCATGAAGATCGTAGAAACTTTTGAAGACGATGATGATGTCCAAAGTGTGTTCCACAATATGGAGATCACAGATGAATTGATCGAGGCAATGTAATTTAGAATCAAAAAACATAAGACGGCAGCTTTCCATGGAAGGCTGCTATTTTTTTTTGCCTCAAAAGGCAGGGAAATGAGTTTAAAAACCCGGCGAAGCCAATACAAGCCGGAGCACTACGCTCATAAAAACTGCGTCTCGCTAATTTAAAATCTATATAAATTAACCTAATGAGAGATAAAACAAATCCCTATATTAATTAGTGTATCTGCTTCATTAACAAATACTTATATAATAAGCCTTGTGATGCTATTCATGCATTCCTAACATAATGCCTTAATTTACTGACATTTAAAGCACTTTACATCTGTTTTTATTCCGATTTTAATCTTATAAAAATTATACTAATTTTGTGCCCTAATGAATTAACTGTTAATTTATTAACAATAAAGTATAAGCATCGATTAACATGAGAAAAAGTTTATTATTGTTATTGTTTTCCGTTATCCTAACTGCCACTTCCATCGCCCAGGATAACAATAGTTTTGGGATCAGGTTCTCCGGATTTGTCAAAACAGATATCTTCTGGGATTCCAGGCAAACGGTTTCAGTTCGTGAAGGGCATTTTCTGCTCTATCCTATGAATGAAGAACTGGATGCAAACGGGGAGGATATCAATGCCAAAGCTAACTTCAACATGCTCTCAATCCAGACCAGGCTACGCGGGACCATCACAGGCCCCGATGCCCTGGGTGCAAAAACATCTGGTGTGATCGAGGGGGCATTCTTCGGCCACACAGGTGGTGACATCAATGGCTTCAGGCTGCGCCATGCTTTTGTCAAACTCAGCTGGGAAAAAACAAGCCTGCTGGTGGGACAATACTGGCATCCTGCGTTTGTCACGTATTGTTTCCCGGGTACGGTATCATTTAATACCGGGGCACCATTTGTTCCTTTCACAAGGAACCCCCAGATCAGGGTTACCCAGAAGCTTGGCAAGTTCAACCTGATGTTTACCGTCCTGAGCCAACTCGACTTTTTGAGCACAGGCCCTGATGGCGTCAGTGCAAAATATCTTCGCAACAGCGCCTTGCCGGCACTCAACCTTCGCTTTGAATACAGGAATGTGAACACAGATGAAAACAAAGAATTCCTTATCGGTGCAAGCGTAAACTTTAAAATGCTGACCCCGCGCCTGGCTACCGACAGCAATTACAAAACCTCAGAAACAGTTACCTCCATCTCAGAAACCTTTTATCTCAAACTTAAACTTCCAAAAGTTACTTTTAAACTTCAAGGGATATATGCACAGGATCCTTACAACTGGGTTATGATCGGTGGTTATGCTGTGGAAAGCATCTCCGACCCGATGAAGGACTACAGAAATTATGTTCCCATCACCACTGCCTCAGCTTGGCTTGATATACACAGCAATGGTAAGAAATGGCAGGTGGGACTACTCACCGGATATGCCCAAAATATGGGTGCTGGCAATGACTTCGACGGGCCGGTTTACCAGCGTGGTGATGACATCGCCTATTTATACAGGATTTCACCCCGCTTCGTTTATAATTCCGGTAAATTCAGGGTCGCCCCTGAGATTGAATATACCGTCGCTGCCTATGGCAAAACCATTGAACCCAATGGAATTGTAAATGACACTAAAGAAATAGGAAACCTACGCTTTCTTTTAGGTTTTTACTATTTCTTTTAAGCAAACTGTAAATCAAAAAATAAATAAATAAATTTTCAACATTTAAATTATTAACACTATGACAAACAAAATCACCAGTCTGCTGGAATATTTCCAGAAATACCAGGAAAGCGTTGACAATCCTGAAGGCTTCTGGGCAAATATTGCCGAAGACTATATCTGGAGAAAAAAATGGGATAAAGTTCTCGAATGGAACTTTACCGAACCAAACGTAAATTGGTTCGTGAATGGTAAACTGAACATCACTGAAAACATTTTCGAAAGGAACCTTCCACATCGGAAAGACCAGACTGCATTGCTCTGGGAACCCAATGACCCGAAAGAAGAAGCAATTTCCATCACCTATGGTGAATTGTACGAAAAAGTTAGCCAGTTTGCCAATGCCATGAAGAATCTGGGCGTTAAGAAAGGTGACCGTGTGTCCCTTTATCTTCCCATGATCCTCGAGCTTCCCGTTGCCATGCTCGCATGTGCCAGGATCGGGGCCATTCATTCCATCGTATTTGCAGGCTTTTCAGCCAATGCACTTGCCGACCGTATCAATGACTCACTCTGTAACCTTGTGATCACATCTGATGGTGGTTACCGTGGAACCAAGAGCATTCCGCTGAAAAGCATCGTAGACGAGGCAGTGAAAACATGCCCTTCAGTCAACAATGTGATCGTTTTCAACCGCACTGGCGAAGATATCAACTGGGTTGAAGGCAGAGATGTTTGGTGGCATGATGCCATTGATGGCATGGACACAGTTTGTGAAGCCGAAGAAATGGATGCCGAAGACACCCTCTTCATCCTCTATACATCAGGTTCAACAGGAAAACCAAAAGGCGTACTGCACACCGTTGCCGGATATATGATATTTGCCGAATACACATTTAAAAATGTATTCCAGTACAGCGAAGGCGACATCTTCTGGTGTACCGCCGACATTGGTTGGGTTACAGGCCACTCATACATTGTTTATGGGCCACTGCTGACAGGCGCTGTTTCCGTTATGTTTGAAGGTGTTCCCACCTGGCCGGATGCAGGCAGATTCTGGGAAGTAGTAGAAAAACACAAGGTGAACCAGTTCTACACTGCTCCTACTGCAATCCGTGCCCTCATCGCCCAGGGTAATGAATTCGTTACCAAACATGACCGGAGCTCATTAAAAGTGCTGGGTACTGTTGGTGAACCTATCAATGAGGAAGCATGGCGCTGGTATCATGACCTTATTGGTGAAGGAAGATGCCCCATCGTTGACACCTGGTGGCAGACCGAAACCGGTGGTATCATGATCACGCCTCTGGCAGGGATCACTCCTACCAAACCATCATTTGCCACATTGCCTCTGCCCGGTATTCAGCCTATCCTGGTTGACCCTGAGGGCAAAGAACTTAAAGGCAATGGTGTGGAAGGAAACCTTTGCATTAAGTTCCCCTGGCCTGGAATGATCAGATCCCTTTATGGTGATCATGATCGTTGCTATCAAACTTACTTCTCAGCCTACAAAGACCTCTATTTCACCGGTGACGGTGCGAAACGTGATGAAGAAGGCTATTACAGGATCATTGGCCGTGTTGATGACGTAATCAACGTATCAGGCCACAGGATCGGTACCGCCGAGGTGGAAGATGCCATCAACCAGCACCCAAAAGTTATTGAGTCAGCTGTTGTAGGTTATCCTCATGAGATCAAAGGAGCCGGCATCTATGCATATGTGATCTGCGATGAGCTTTCAGAAGATGAAGCCAATAATATTGAGAAAGAGATCCGGGCTACTGTGACCAAGTATATCGGACCCATCGCAAAACCGGATATGATCCAGGTCGTAAACGGGCTGCCAAAAACCCGTTCAGGTAAGATCATGAGAAGGATACTGCGTAAAATTGGTGAAGGTGATGCCACCAACCTCGGTGACACCTCCACACTTCTCGATCCGGGCGTTGTTGAAGACATCATCTCCGGAGCAAAAGTTGAAGTAAAACGTTAATTCTTCATTCAATATTAAAGGCATTCCGGATTCTACCATGTTTCCGGAGTGCCTTTTTAAAAACCAAATAATATGGAAAACAAGAAAGTTATGAATCGCTGGCTGGTCGTTGTTGGGGCAATCCTGATACAGCTGGCACTGGGTGCCATTTATGCCTGGTCGGTGTTTACACCGAAGCTTACTGCTGCTGACGGAGTATACCAATTCTCAGCAGGAGAAGCTGCATGGGTATTCTCAGCCGGTCTCTTCTTCTTCGCCCTGGTTATGATATGGGCAGGAAGGAAACTGAACAGTATCGGGCCTCAAAAACTTGCTATTGCAGGTGGAGTCGTACTGGGTCTGGGATATATCCTTGCCGGATTTTTTGGAGACAGTTTTATCACCCAACTCATTTTCATCGGGATCATTGGTGGTTCCGGGATTGGCCTCGCCTACGTGGTACCTATTGCCGTTGGCGTAAAATGGTTTCCCGATAAAAAAGGAATGCTTACAGGTCTGGCAGTAGCCGGATTCGGTTTCGGTGCCACCATCTGGGTAAAATGGGCCGGATCCTGGGGCGGTGGATTGCTTAACACGATGGAAATTGCCGGCCTTGACGGACTTAGAAGCGTGTATCTTCTTTACGGTGTCATCTTTGCTGTTATGGTGATACTTGGCAGCCTTGTTATGAAAGATCCGCCAGTAGGCTGGTTACCTAAGGGATATACACCCCCACAATCTTCAGATGCAGGTGCATCAGGTGTAATCAATTATGACTCCAAAGATATGATCAAAACACCTCAATACTACATGATATTTATCACATTCGTTTTTTCTGCACTGGCAGGACTGATGGTCATATATTGCATTAAACTTTTTGGTATTGATGCCCTCACCTACACTAAACTGGGAACCCTTGATCCCGGTGCTGAAGGTTTCGCAGAGACTTTAGCATGGGCAAGTGCTACAGCAGGCACCGCCATGGCAGTATATGCAATTCTCAACGGACTTGGCAGGATCGTCTGGGGAATGGTTTCCGACTACATCGGAAGAAGGACCTCGATCATCCTTATGACCCTTTTGCAGGGAATCATCATGCTTTCATTCTTTTATCTTGGTGGAACTGCATGGGGGCTGATCATCGCAGCTGCGATCATTGGTTTTAACTTCGGTGGCAACTTTGCCCTCTTCCCTGCTATCACTGCTGATTTCTTTGGCAATAAAACTGTTGGCAGGAATTACGGTTTGGTATTTTTCGCCTACGGTATCGCAGGCATACTCGGCCCACAGATTGCCGGTTACTTTAAGGATGCCGCCAAAGGAGCCTCTGATCCCTCCGCATGGCTTACACCCTTCATTATTGCAGGTGTAGCCTGTCTGCTGGGCACAGTGATCATATTGCTGGCTAAAACACCCAGGAAAGCTTAATCATTTCCAACACATTAAAAAAACCCGCCCGGAAAACAGAGCGGGTTTTTTTTATCTGACTGCTGACATCTCCCGAAGGCTTATTTTTCTGTTAATTAATTAACAATAGCCTCAAGATTATTACTACCTTTGCACAGGTTTTAACAAAAACAATATATTTCTATTATCCGATAACATTAAAAAATCACAGTCATGCCCATCAAAACACTTCAAAAAATTTTCAGGCCAAAAAGGATTGCCCTGATCGGAGTTTCCAATAATCCCGACAGTGTTGCAGGAATCGTTTTGAAAAACCTCGTAGGAGCAGGCTTCCAGGGAGTGGTGTATCCCATCAACCCAAAGTATGAAGCAGTAATGGGGATCAGTTGCTACCCTGATATCAAGAGTGTTCCGAAAACACCTGATCTGGCAGTGATCGCAATATCGGCCCATCGCGTACCACAGCTGATTAAAGAATGTGGCGAAGCAGGGGTACTCGGTATTATTATCATGTCGGCCGGATTTAAAGAGTCAGGAGAAGAAGGCCGCCAGCTGGAAGAGCAGGTAAAAGCCGAAGTGGCCAAATATGAAGGCATGCGGGTAATCGGGCCGAACTGCCTCGGGATCATTGTTCCCGGACTCAATATGAATGTCAGCTTCGCAGCCAATATGCCAAAGAAAGGCAATGTGGCTTTCATCTCACAATCAGGAGCCCTCTGCACTTCAGTGCTCGACTGGGCCATAGAACAAAACATCGGTTTCTCTGATTTTGTTTCCATCGGGAACAGCATGGATGTGGGTTTCGGCGACCTGATCGATTATTTCGGGCAGGATCCCAATACCAAATCTATCGTCCTTTATGTTGAAAGTATCACTTTTGCACGTGAATTTATGACGGCTGCCCGTGCCTTTGCCCGTAATAAGCCTATCATCGTTTATAAAGCAGGACGGTACCCGGAGTCGGCGGCTGCAGCAGCATCCCATACCGGCGCCATGGCCTCTGAGGACAATATTTACGATGCAGTATTTGAACGTGCAGGGATTGCAAGGGTATATGATATTGGGGATATATTTGATTTTACCGACCTTATTTCCAGAAGAAATATTCCGAAAGGATCAAAACTTGCCATCGTTACCAATGCCGGTGGTCCCGGGGTAATGGCTACCGATATGCTTATCTCAAAAGGAGGTATGCTTACAAAACTTTCAGAGGAAACCATGAATAAACTGAATGAGGTTCTTCCCCCATTCTGGTCCCATGGAAATCCTGTAGATGTAATCGGAGACGCTACGCCACAAAGATTTTCCGATGCAACGGATATTGTCCTCCAGGATGAAAAAGTGGATGCCGTTCTGGTAATACTCACTCCACAGGCCATGACTGCACCCACGAAAACAGCCGAAGCTATTGTCAAGCTTTCTGAACACCATTCCAAACCCATCATGGCAGCATGGTTGGGAGGTCATAGCATGAAGGGCGGGATAGAAGTATTCCTGAACAAAGGCATTTCAGTTTATTCAACTCCTGAGCAGGCGATCAGAGCATTTATGACCCTTGCCAAGTACTCCAGGAATCTGGGCATTCTTTTTGAAACACCAAGAGACATTCCGTTTTCCTTTGAACTTGACCGTGCCAAAGTCAGAAAGGAATATGCCAGCAAATACTTCAAAAAAAAGGACGCTATTCTATCCGAAGATATTTCAAAAATCCTGATCGATGCCTACGGAATAAAAACTACAAAACCGCAGCCTGCATATTCAGCACTTGAAGCTGCCGACATAGCAAATAAAATTGGCTATCCGGTAGTGTTGAAGATCCTGTCACCCGATATCACACACAAATCAGATATTGGTGGTGTGGTGCTCAACATCAAAGATGAGAACTCGGTATGGATGACATACAAAAATATGACAGAAAGCATCAGCAAGAAAATGCCTGAAGCCACCATTGAAGGAGTCACGGTTCAGCCCATGTTCAATGCCAAGGATGCAGTGGAACTGATTATGGGGATAAAAAAAGATCCTGTCTTCGGCACCTGTATGATGATCGGAATGGGAGGAACTGCAGCTGAGCTTTTTAAGGATAAATCACTCGGCTTCCCTCCTTTGAATGAAAGGCTGGCAAGAAGGATGCTCGAAAATCTGAAAATATATCCCCTTCTGAAGGGATATCGCGGCAGCAAACCAAAGAATATAGAAAAATTGATCGAGATCATGATCAGGATGTCTTACCTTGCTGCAGACTACCCTGAGATTGCCGAGCTTGATATCAACCCCTTGCTGGTTACACCGGAAGATGTCATTGCTCTTGATGCACGCATCGTTCTGGACGATAAAGTTGTGGGGAAGAAAATTCCAGAGTATTCCCACCTCTTGCTTCATCCTTATCCGGAAAAGCTGATAAAAAAATCAAAGTTGAGCGATGGTACGATCATTAGCATGCGTCCGATCAAACCGGAAGACGAACCCCTCTGGCTTGAATTACTGGGCAGTTGTTCAAAAGAGTCAATATATTCACGTTTTCGCTACAATTTCCATTTCGACTCTCATGAAGTTGCAACACAATTCTGCTATATTGATTATGCCAGGGAAATTGGGATTGTTGTAGAAATTAAAGACAAAGGAAAGAAAAAGCTTATCGGGGTAGGCCGTTTAATCGCCGACCCGGACCTGACATCGGTGGAATATGCCATCCTTATAACAGATGATTACCAGAAAAGGGAGTTGGGCACCATCCTGACTACCTATTGTGAAACAATCGCCAGGAATTGGAAGATGAAACGCATATTCGCAGAAACCACCAAAGACAACAAAGCCATGATATCCGTTTTCAAAAAGCTTGGTTTTGAGGTAAGCTATAACCAGGATACTACGGTGAGTGTTTCGAAGACCCTTAAGAATAACGAATAACGAATAAGGAATAACGAATAAGGAACTTAGCTTATCCTGGAATCGATAACATTACAGAGGCTGTTAAAAATTTCTTCGATCGAGCCTGTCCCCTGTACCTGTTCCAGTTTGCCTTTATCGTCATAGTGATCCATGAGGGGTTTGGTCTGGCTGTGATAAATACCTAACCTGTTTGCGATCACTGTTTCCGTATCGTCTTTTCTGCCTTCGATTTTTGCGCGATTGAGCAATCGCTGCATAAGTTCATCATCCTGTACATCCAGGGCCAGAACTATATTCACAGCAGTATTGTTTTCCTGCAATAATACTTCAAGGTCATTTGCCTGTTGTAAGGTGCGCGGATACCCGTCGAAGAGGAAGCCGCCTGTGCCGGGATGCTTATCCATGGCAGACTTCAAAAGGTCAAGCAGCAATTCATCCGGTACCAGTGCACCTTGCTCAATAATGCTGACCACCCGAAGGCCAAGTGCAGTCCTGGCTTTGATCTCACTCCGGAATATATCGCCGGTAGAAATATGCGTCAGGCCGTACTTTTCGGCAATTTTCACGCTTTGGGTGCCCTTTCCTGATCCCGGGGGGCCAAAGATTATGATGTTGAACATAAAAGAATATTTGATTAAATTGTTAAACTTGTGTTGGGTATCAGATACCAAATACCAGGTACCAGATACCAGGTACCAGGCACCGGGTACCGGATACCGGGAATATTTAATTACCAGATTGTTTAATAAGAGGTATTTCTCTATGCCACTTAGTCACCCCTCCTGTGACAAGCCTCATACCTCATACCTACATAAGTGGAATACCCGGCACAAATATATACATATCCCGCGATTCATGGAAGCTAAATAATGATTATTTTTGCAATTATCATTGATCATTTTCTGAACATTGCAAAGCGATACAACAGATATAAACATTCAAACAACAGTAGTCCTGCCGGATACTTTTCTCATTGTCCCTTCAGGCAGCTCAGATAGTATAGTCGGCCATGAACCATCTGACTCATTTTTTCATTCGGTTTCTTTAAAAAACGGACTTAATGAGATCCCTTATCCGGGCCATGATCATCCGGCCTGGGTTGCCGGACTAATCGTTCTGTGCTTTATTTTACTGGCCTGGGGACGTTTGTTTTTCAGGCACAGGCTGGGAATGATCTTTCGGGGCGTATTTGCAAAAAACTATGCCAATCAGCTGATAAGGGAAGGAAACCTGTTCAATGAAAGAATTGCCCTGGTTCTTTTTCTGATCTACCTGGCAATGATATCCCTCTTTGTTTACCTTGCGATTCCTATATTTGAGCCAGATCTGTCTTACATTCAGGAAGACCTGCTCTATCCACTCATTTTCGGATTCTTTCTTGGATTATGGTTTTTAAAGGTCTTTATCGTTAAGTCACTTTCCAGTTTATTCAATACTGCTGAGCATTCCAGAGAGATGCTTTCCAATATGTATTTATTCAATCTGTTTGCCGGAATTGCATTGCTTCCCATTGTTGCTTGCATGGCGTATGCCCATTTAGAAATTTTCTTCTATATAGGACTGATTATCATTATCTTAATTTATTTTTTCAGAATAATCAGGGAAGGAATAATAGGATTTACTGTTATAAATTTTTCTGTTCTTCATTTAATTTTATATCTTTGCACCCTCGAAATTTTACCAATGATCGTTCTGGCTAAAATAATGACGGGAAACATGATCCTATAATAAAAACAGGACTAAAAAGAGAGGGAACCATTCGTTTCATTAAAAAGGTACAAAAGTGAAAATAAAGAATATACTTGTATCACAACCTGAACCTGCTGACATAGAGAAATCACCATACGGTGAACTTGCAAAGAACCATAATCTGAATATTGATTTTAATAAGTTCATCAAGGTAGAGGGTATTTCATCAAAGGAATTTCGTCAAAACAGGATACAATTACTTGATTTTTCTGCAATAATCTTTACCAGCAGAAATGCTGTTGACCATTTTTTCCGGCTTGCAAAAGACCTGCGTGCTGAGATACCCGATAGCATGAAGTATTTCTGTATCTCTGAATCCACCGCTTTCTATCTTCAAAAATATGTTCAGTACCGTAAGCGCAAGATCTTCCACGGCAAGCAAAGCTTTGAGCAATTAATGGAACTGATCAAGAAACACAATGATGAAAAATATCTTCTGCCTTGTTCGGATATACATAAAGCCAGCATGTCGAAGCAATTGGAAGACAATAATATCAATTTCCAGAAAGCAGTCTTTTACAAGACACTGGCAAGCAATCTTTCCCATCTCAAAATTGGGGGATACGATATGCTCATATTTTTCAGTCCTTCAGGAGTAAAGTCTCTCTTTAAGAACTTCCCGGAATTTAAGCAGAATTCTACACTGATAGCTGCTTTCGGTCCTACCACATCGAAGGCAGTGAAAGAAGCCGGCCTTAATCTTAATATTACTGCACCGACAAAAACTGCTCCTTCCATGACCATGGCCATTGAACAGTATATCGATAAAATGAATAAAAAGATTAAGTGATCTTTTACATTAAATAGATAATGAAGGGGGTAAGTAAAGAAGCCCCACCTAAAGGGGAGCAAGGGATGTTTCTTTCTACAAATTCTAAGCACTAAAACCCTAAATCCGAAACAAATTCAAAATTCAAATGCTAAGTGCTCAAAACATTGAAAACTCATTCCTGAGTTATTGTTTAGGATTGCGGATTTAAAAAAAATGTGAAGCACTCACTACATAGCCATAGAAACAGATGCACGCCCATCCCATGTTATGAGACATACATTTAGAAAAGAAGAACGGCTTAAGAGCAGCAAGGTAGTCAAACAGCTCTTTTCACAGGGCAAGAGTTTCCTGGTTCATCCTTTCAAGGCAAACTGGATCATCGGGGAAGAAAAAGAGAAATATCCGGCAAGAATACTCATCGGAGTATCCAGAAAGAACTTCAGGAAGGCAGTGGAGCGGAACCGCTTGAAAAGGCTGATCAGGGAAGCGTACAGAAAAAACAAGTATTTATTATATCAATATCTTGAAGACAGGCACAGCTCCTGTAATTTTTCAGTGATATATATTGGAAAAACCGAAGAAGACTATTCTGTTATTGAGAAAAAAATAATTATTCTTTTACAACGTTTAATTTCAGAGCTGGAATCACATCATCCGGAAAAAATTTAAATACCATGAAGTTTAAAACAATACTCAGGCATACCATCTTCAGTATACTTGTTCTTACTTTTGCCACTTTCAGTGTCAGGGGACAAAATGAAAATAATTTTGAGATTTCAAAAAACCTGGAGATATTCATATCCATGTTCAATGAACTGAACAAAAGCTACGTAGATGATATCAATCCCGGGGAGCTGATGGAAACCGGCATAGAATCCATGCTGAAAACCACTGATCCTTACACTGTTTATATCCCGGAATCACAGATTGAAGATTACCGCATGATCACTACCGGGCAATATGGCGGTATCGGATCGCTGATCCATAGAAATGGCGAATACGTTGTAATCTCTGAACCATATGAAGGCTATCCTGCCTATAATTCTGGCCTTAAAGCCGGCGACCGCCTGCTGAAGATCAATGGAGAAGACATGATCAATAAGCCCTCTGATGAAGTGAGTAAATTCCTGAAAGGACAACCCGGAACTTCAGTTTCCTTGCTTGTGGAAAGGGACGGTGAAGATGCACCACTTGAATTTGAGATCCAAAGGGAGAATATTACCATAAAAGACATCCCGTATTATGGCATGCTTAACGAGCATATAGGATATATAAAACTTACAGGTTTCACACAAAAGGCAGGAAGTGAAGTGAAGAAAGCCCTGATGAATCTCAAAAGCAATAATGATGTGCAAGGTATCATTCTGGATCTGAGGAATAATGGGGGAGGATTGCTGGGTGAAGCTGTAAATATTACCAACATTTTTGTTGAAAAAGGGCAATTGGTAGTCAGTACAAAAGGCAAACTCAAAGACAAGAACCAGGATCATTATACGCGCTTTAATGCTATCGACACAAAAACCCCCTTGCTAATACTCATAAATGCACACAGCGCCTCAGCCTCGGAGATTGTGGCCGGTGCTATCCAGGATATTGATCGTGGAGTAGTATTGGGACAACGGTCATTTGGCAAAGGCCTGGTGCAAAATGTGATTCCTCTCAGTTACAACTCCCAGATAAAAATAACGGTTGCCAAGTATTATATCCCTTCCGGAAGGTGTATTCAGGCCGTTGATTACTCGATGAAAGACGAGGATGGTTATTATACCAAAATCCCAGATTCCCTCGTGAACGAATTTAAGACAAAGAATGGCCGCCCGGTTTTCGATGGCGGGGGGATTGAGCCTGATATTTGCATGAAGCCAAGGAAATACAGTCAGATCCTCAGCAGCCTGTTCTCCAAATTCCTGATATTTGATTATGCAACCCAATACACCCTTGAGCATCCTTCGATCAGCTCGCCCGAAGAGTTTTTTATCAGTGATTCTGAATTTGATGATTTCGTTTCTTATCTCGCCGATAAAGATTATGACTATATCACCCTGGGGGAAGAAAAGCTCAAAGAGCTGAAAAATACTGCCATCAAAGAAGATTATTTCGAAGCCATTAAGCCCCAGTATAAGCTTCTCAAACAAGCCATGATACATAATAAGGAAGAGGATCTTGTTACCTATGAGAATGAGATCAAGGAGCTGCTCAGCCTGGAGATCGTATCCAGGTATTATTTCCAGGAAGGAAGGATCAGAACTTCCCTGCGCCGCAATCCTGAAATTGAACGAGCCATTGATATCCTTGAAAACCCTCTTACCTATGAGTCTATCCTTAACGGTAGCTATTCAGATGAAAAAGCGGAATCTGAAGATCATAAGGATAAGGAGCAGGGGTAAGCACATAATTTGTCTTATTTCATGTTTCTATGGCTATGCCCTTGAAAGTTTTACCATGCATTCAAATCCCCCGAGTGCCCGGATATTCTTCACTTTTTGTTAAGCTTTGGCATACTGTAACTGTTTTTGTGAATTTTCTGTATAATATAAATTAACTTTGGCAGAAATAAAATAAGTGAAAGGGCATCAGTTTTATCACTTTATGTGGAGGAACAGTGAGGATGGCCTTAGAAATGAATGGCAGTTCAGAAAATGAAAATCAAGAACATACAACTTTCTATTGAGGAATATGATTCCATGGGAGATCTGCCTTCAGCTGACAGGCAATTGATGGAATTGGCGGAGCAGGATATTAAAAAAGCCTATGCGCCTTATTCACACTATCGTGTCGCTGCTGCCTTAAGCCTTTCAAACGGAGAGATCGTAAGGGGGAGCAACCAGGAAAATGCTGCCTATCCTTCGGGGCTTTGTGCAGAAAGGGTGGCCATATTCTATGCAAAATCAAAATATCCTGATGCCTGCATTGAGCGTATTGCTATTGCTGCCAGATCAGATGACTTTGTAATACATGAAGCTGTATCACCATGTGGAGCCTGCAGGCAGGTCATGGCAGAATACGAAATCCAACAGGGCAAGGATATCCGGGTTATTATGAAGAGTGAGCAAGGGCCGGTTCTGGCTGTCAACTCCATAAATGAATTATTACCCATGATGTTTCATGCAGAAGAACTTAAAAAGAAAGATTGATATGGAACTGGTATCCTCTCAAATATGCAAAACCGGTGATATCGGCATCTATGATAACCTCTTCGGGGGCAAATTGCTGGCATGGCTCGATGAAGCAGGTGGAACATTCGCTGCTTCCATATGCTGCACACCATATATGATCACACTTAAAATGGATGAGGTCGTATTTAAAAAACCCGTAAAGGTCAATGACCACATACGTATCTATGGAGAAGTGAAAAGAATGGGCACTTCTTCCCTGACGACCTACCTCGAAGCCAGGCGATTCAACTTCTCATCCCATATGGAAGAGCTTGTTTGCTCCACGACCATCACTTTCGTGAGAATTGACGAATACGGACAGGCCGTAGCAATCAGTGAGGAGATCAGACAGAAATATGAACATCTAACAAATAAATAATCAAAAAATGAAAAGAATTTACTTCCCTTTGATCATTGTCGCCATAGTTCTGATGGCCATGAAAACTGACAAAACTGCTTATAGGTTCTTCGACCAGAAAGGCAAAAAAAGCTCATATGACAAAATGCTGAAGGAAGCCAAAGAAGCAGATATCGTATTCTTTGGAGAACTGCATAACAACCCGATCTGCCACTGGCTACAACTAGAGCTGACCAAAGATCTCTTCCAGGAAAAAGGACAAAAGCTGGTGCTGGGAGCAGAGATGTTTGAAAGCGACGAGCAACTGATCCTGGAGGAATATATAAATGCTACGATAAGCACCAAAAATTTTGAATCACAGGCAAGGCTCTGGCCTAACTATGAAACCGATTACAAGCCCCTGGTAGAATTTGCCCGGGAAAACAATTTGGATTTTATTGCTACAAATGTGCCAAGGCGCTATGCTTCCATTGTATTTCGTGAAGGCTTTGAAGGACTTGACAGCCTGAGCAGCCATGCAAAACTTTTCCTTCCTCCCCTGCCCATTCCTTATGATGCGGAATTGCCGGGTTATCAATCTATGCGTGAAATGGGCGGTCGCATGGGTGGACATGGAGCCAACAACCTACCCAAAGCACAGGCAGTTAAAGACGCCACGATGGCTTATTTCATCCTTGAAAATCTGAAAGAGGGTGGATTGTTCATCCATTATAACGGAACTTATCACAGCAATGATTTTGAAGGAATCGTCTGGTACCTGAACCAATACATGCCGGAACTAAAGATCATGACCATTGCCAGTGTTGAACAGGCCTCCACTGATAAAATGGAAGAAGAAAACATTGGTCTGGCTGATTTTATATTACTTATACCGGAGACGATGACGAAGACGTACTAGGGTTAAATTCCAAATTTCAAAAAACAAAATCCAAAAAAAATTCAGAATAATTTAAAACTCAAAATTCAGAATTTAAAACTTTCGTCCATAATTAATAGGTGCTTAGCAAAAATCAAATAAAGCTTATTCAATCCTTGAAGCAAATTAAGTTCAGGAGGGAACATGGGCTGTTCGTAGCGGAAGGGCCTAAGATTGTTGAAGAATTGCTGGCAGCAAACTATAGGATTGATACAGTGTATGCTACTGAAGATTGGATAGAAGAGAAGAAAGAAAAATTCGCACAAAAGTTTGCTGAGTTTATCAGGATCTCCCCGAAAGAGCTGGAACGTATCAGCAAGCTTAACACTCCCAACAAAGTGCTTGCTGTTTGTCGCCTTCCTGAGAGGGATTTGCAGGAGATCAGTAATCCTGAAGGGATACTGCTGGCCCTGGACGACATTCGTGATCCGGGAAATATGGGAACCATCATGCGCACGGCCGACTGGTTTGGCGTAAATAATATTATCTGTTCAAATGATTGTGTGGATGCCTTCAATCCAAAAGTGGTACAATCAAGCATGGGATCACTGGCGAGGGTAAAAGTTTATTATACCGATCTGGAAACTTACATTTCTGAAAGCAAAGTGCCGGTTTATGCAACGGTTCTCGACGGCTCTTCCATTTGGGAAAGCAGTGCTGACAAGGGAATTTTCCTCATCGGAAATGAAACCAGGGGCATCAGTCCGGAAATCCTCCGGCATGCCACACACAGGATCTCCATTCCTTCCGCAGGCAGTGGCGCTGAGTCCCTGAATGCTGCGGTAGCGACGGGGATTGTGCTGGCGGCGGTGAAGAGAGTAGGGACTATGTGACTTTGAGACTATGTGACTGTGGGACTGTGAGACTGTGGGACTTTGTGAAGTGTGAGTTGAAAAAAGTAAAAAGAGTCAATAATCCAACACTTAAAACTTAACTTAAAACTATTTTACAGTATCTTCGCTGCCTCTTATAAGCATAGCAAAAATAACCACTTTATTCATGGAGCCTTTATTCAAAGTACTCATTATCACAGTCATTCTCCTGGCGCTGGCTATTTCTGCTATCGCCATTAAAATGTTCCTCAAAAAGGGTGGTGAATTCAAGAAACAATGCAGCAGCGTGGACCCTGCTACCGGGGAACGGATTGGATGTAGCTGCGGGAAAGCTGAAGGTGGGGAAGATTGTGAGAATAACTGATACCGGAAATCTGATATCAGATATCAGATGTCAGAAGTCAGAAATTCCTAAGCCCGTACCTCGCACCTAATTTAAAACTCAAAACTTAACACTCAAAACTTAAAACTACTTACAGAGTAAATCCTCCATCCCTTCTGTAACATATGTTTCAAGTTTCCCATTTTCTCCCGAATAGATAAAAAAGGCTTCAAGCTCTGTTCTACTTTCGAGGAATTCCACAGATTTGTCGAGGCCCATGACCATAAAGGCGGTAGCATAAGCATCGGCACTGCCGCAATCATCTGCAATGACCGATGCGCTCAACAAAGTATGCGTTACCGGATATCCTGTTTCCGGGTTGATGGTATGTGAATAACGGATCCCGTTTTCTTCATAAAACTTACGGTAATTTCCTGATGTTGCCATGGCCCGGTTTGTCAGAGTAATGCTGGCTTCCAGTTCACGCTCTGAAAATTCATCCATGGATGGCTTCTCTATCCCGATAACCCATGGACCGATACCGGGTTTCTCCCCAATGGCCAAAACCTCTCCGCCAATATCTACCAGGTAATTCTTCAGTCCTTTTGAAGCCAGGAAATCACTCAGCAGGTCAACGGAATAGCCCTGTGCCACAGCATTGAAATCAAAGCTGATGCCTGGTTTTTCTTTGATGATCTGATTCCCTTCCAGGGTAACAAGACGGTAACCGACCAGCGGCAGGAGGCTGTCGAGCAGGGCCTGGTCAACCTTTTGCCGGTCTTCGAAGCCAAAGCCCCAGGCATTTACGAGCGAGCCAACAGTAAAATCGAAGGCGCCTCCCGTTTCTTCCGCCACTTTACGAGCCAACAGATAAGTATTAATAAATGCTGAATCACAGATCACGCTATCCTCTCCTCTGTTGATCCTTGAAATAAGGGAGGCAGGTTCCCACATCGATACCGCCATATCAAAAGCGATAAGCAATGAATCGATCTCTTGCTGAAAATTCCTGTCGAGATGATCAAAATATGTGACCGAATAATAGGTTCCCTGGGCCATGCCGGAGAAGCTGATCTTTTTTTGAAGTTGGCGGGGAATGCAGGCAGTAATTAGCAATAAGAGAATGAGAATGGGGCTTAGCTTTTTCATAGTGGTAAAAATATAACAAAATTGCCACAGAGGCACAGAAGGCACAGAGATTCACGGTTGAAAAACATCAAATATCGAAAATCAATTCAACACCCAACACCCACCGCGTCCGCCGTGCTCCTACGCTGAAGCTTCGGCGCAAGCGTAA
>JABMQZ010000275.1 GCA_013202965.1 Bacteroidota bacterium
CTTTTAAGGAACAGTTTTCAACGGCCGCTGCTACACAGTTTGGCTCAGGCTGGGCCTGGCTTGTCAAAGATGCCTATGGCAACCTTGATATTGTTCAGACAAGCAATGCTGGCACTCCGCTTCGGGATGGCCTCACTCCCCTGCTCACCTGTGATGTATGGGAACATGCTTATTATATCGACAAGCAAAATGCACGACCGGCCTATATTGAAGATTTCTGGAAACTTGTCGACTGGAAAGCAGTAGGGGCACGGTTTTAAGCTTACTCCACCGTAACAGATTTTGCAAGGTTACGCGGTTGGTCAATATTACAGCCCCGCATAACAGCAATATGATATGAAAGCAGTTGCAGGGGGATGGTTGCCAGCAGTGGGGTAAGAAATTCTTCGGTTGCCGGAATTTCGATCACATAATCAGCAAGCCTCCTGACCGCTGTATCGCCTTCGGTGACAATGGCAATGATCTTGCCTTTACGGGCTTTTACTTCCTCAATGTTACTGACCACCTTTTCGTATGTTCCTGAAATTGGGGCTATGAATACAACCGGCATTTTCTCATCGATCAGGGCGATAGGCCCATGTTTCATTTCTGCAGCCGGATAGCCTTCTGCATGGATGTAGGAAATCTCTTTCAGTTTAAGTGCACCTTCCAGTGCAACAGGAAAATTATATCCTCGCCCGAGATAGAGGAAATTACGGGCTCCCTTGTATTTTTCAGCAATTTCTTTTACAAACTCATTTACCTTTAAGGTTTCCTCAATCTTTTCCGGAATAAGCTCAATTTCATGAAAGTACTGGTGATATTTTGATTGAGTAATATGGCCTTTTTTACGTGCAATACGCAGTGCCAGAAGGATAAGAATTATGACCTGTGCTGTGAATGCTTTTGTAGATGCCACACCGATCTCAGGACCTGCATGGGTATATACACCTGCATGGGTTGCCCTTGCAATGGAAGAGCCCACAACATTACAAATACCTAGGATGGTGGCTCCTTTCGATTTGGCCATTTCAATAGCCGCCAGGGTGTCGGCCGTTTCGCCCGACTGAGAAATGGCAATTACTACATCCTCTTCGGTGATAACGGGATTTCTGTACCTGAATTCTGAAGCATATTCCACCTCAACAGGGATGCGGGCAATATCTTCAATAAGGTATTCTCCCACCAAACCGGCATGCCATGATGTTCCGCATGCAATAATAATAATCCTGCGGGCATTAAATATTTTTTGCTCGTAGTCAAGGATGCCCCCGAGTACTACTTCGCCGTTGGGCCTGAGCCTGCCACGTATACTGTCCAGGATGGATTTGGGCTGCTCGTATATTTCCTTCAGCATGAAGTGGTCAAAGCCTCCTTTTTCTAGAGCACTCAGGCTTAACTCGAGTTTCTGTATGTAAGGAGTTTTTTCCTTGTTCCTGATGGTCTTGATCTTGAAATCTCCATTTCTGCGAATGATGGCGATCTCTTCATCATCAAGATAAACTACATTCTTGGTATACTCAACAATGGGTGTTGCATCAGAAGCCAGGAAAAATTCATTTTCCCCAATTCCAACCACCAGGGGTGATCCCTTACGGGCAACATACAGCGTATCCTGGTCATCTTTCGAAATAATGACGAGAGCGTAGGCTCCCACCACCTGGTTCAGAGCAATCCTGATCGCTTCTTCCAATCCCACATTTTCATTTTCGAGAATATCCTCTACAAGCTGGATAAGGACTTCCGTATCTGTATCACTGGAAAACTTATGGCCGCGATTTATCAGTTCTTCTTTCAGTGTCTGATAGTTTTCAATAATCCCATTATGGATGATGGCGAGGTTTTCCGATTGCGAAAAATGCGGATGGGCATTTACATCGTTCGGTTCACCATGGGTGGCCCAGCGGGTGTGTGCCATTCCCAGTGTGCCGGAAATGTCTTTATCGTGTATAAATGCTTCCAGATCGGCAACTTTTCCACTACACTTATATACATTCAGGCCTTCATTAAGCAAGGCAATCCCAGCACTGTCATATCCTCTGTATTCCAAGCGTTTTAAGCCTTTGATCAAAATAGGATAAGCATCCCTCGGGCCAATATAAGCAACTATTCCGCACATATTTTTTATGTTTTGTCGTGTTCAGCTGCAAAGATAATCACTTTCTTCATCAAAACTTATTTAATGGAAATAGCCGGGCGGTGATGGACTAATTAACTTTTGTGTAAATAATATTAAGTTTCATTCTCAGCTCAGCATTTATTGTGGAATCAGGGCCATGAAGGATGAGCCTGTTGGCCCTGAACGAAGCTCCGGAAACAAGCAGTGCAAGCGGATAATTGGGTGAAACACCAGTCAGCACCTGTTGAACATGCCGGGATATACGGAAATAATACTGATCTTTCGCATCATTCAGGTAACCCCCATAATAGGAGCTGCCTTCCGTTGCATCAGGCAGGGGGAGGTAATCCCCTTCCTCATCAATAATGGCAAGAGCCAATTCCGGAGGAGCCGCAAGTTCCACTCCATCATCATAAATATGGAAAATAAGCTTCGCTTCATTGATGGCCACCGGGCCGTCATTAAAAAATTCCTGTATGTCAGGCAGGCGGATCTGTGCTTTAACCCCACCCATGCCCTGTAAATAAAAATGATCGGCTCCGAGTGCTGTATCCCCATTTAAGACCTGCGCCTGGAATTCAGCTGAAGCATCCTGATAATCATAATGGTCAAAGGCGGTAAACCTTGCACAATTGTCGTTACTCAGAAAATCAAATGATAAGGTGTCTTCCAGGTCTGCAGAATGATAGAAGATGGTCATTTTGGAATATGATGCAAACATGTCGAATAACATTATGCTTCCATCGGCCTGTACCGGTTCGGAGGCAATATGCAAGCCCTTCATGAATTCAAGAAAGCTTTCATTGTCGGCATAAACACTTTCATCGGCATCCAGTAAGGTTTGGGCAAACACATCCGACAAGCTGATCCTGAGCTGGGGCGGTGCCTTTTTACCGTCGATAATAACACTGTCGCCGGGTGCAGGAACAAAAGTCACTGATGCAAGCTCAACACCAAGGTCACTCACGGATTGATTTGAAAAATAGCTGGAATCGGGATCCATTTCCTGCTCCAGTTCATATATCCGTATGCTTTGGCTCGACAAGGAATCTCCGTAAAAACCTGAATAGGCAAGAGACAATATCAGTGAATCAAGAATGGCATCGGTGCCAAAGCTATGTCCGTTTTCAGAAAGCCTGAACTGAGAAAAGATCTCTGCCGTGGTTTTTCCGAAAACAGGGTCCAGCATACTTCCCAGCATTGCCGTTTTGATGGCATTGCCGTCAGTCCGTACCGAATCTTCTCTGAAAGCGTGTGATAAAAGGCCGGTCCCATTGTCAAAGATCACTGACAGTTCCACCGAGGCAGGCTGAAGGTTCAGGCCGATCTGATCAGGTTTTTTATTGCATGCAATGAGAAGAAGGGAGATCAGGATAATGGATGCGAAACGCTCCGAATAAGTTATGTATGTTTTCAAATTCCCGGATTTATTATCTGTCACAATACTTATCAGGCAGCCCCTTAACCTTCAAGAATCTGATCGTAGAATTCTGAGTAGGTATCAATGTAGGATTCTTCATCCTTATATTCCAATATGGGTATATTGATGGTTTTCAGGTGTTTTTCAATCTCGGGATTGATTTTTTCACTTCCGATAATGATGGCATCTGAATACTCAATAGCTGCTTTGATAAAATTAACGTAGTTGGGTGTCTTATAGTGTGCAAGATCTTTGTTTGTTATGCCCTCTACTTTGAGCTTTGTTGCCAGCTCTTTATTCAGTTCCCCTTTAAATTCATCATCATAAATAGACAATATCATTTTTGCATCGGAAAACAACGGATTTACCTTGTATGCTTTTTTCAGATAAACAGGCACCAAAGAAGTAAACCAGCCGTGACAATGGACAATGTCGGGTCCCCAGCCAAGTTTTTTAACAGTTTCCAGCACCCCCCTTGTAAAGAAAATCGTTCTTTCATCATTGTCTTTGAAGGGTTTTCCGTTCTTATCCGCAAGGGTAAATTTTCTCTGAAAATAATCCTCATTATCAATGAAATAAATTTGCATCCTTGCCTGCTGTATGGATGCAACTTTTATGATCAGCGGATGATCGGCATCGTCAATAATCAGGTTCATTCCCGACAGCCTGATCACCTCATGCAACTGGTTTCTTCGCTCATTGATATTGCCGTAACGCGGCATAAAAGTCCTGATTTCTTTTTTCCTTTCCTGTATTCCCTGGGGAAGATACCTGCCAATTTTTGCCATGGGGGTTTCCTCCAGATAAGGAAGAATTTCCTGAGCCACGAATAACACTCTTGTTTTTTCCATAATATCAATATAATTGTGAACTTAGAATTTGCAAAAGTAAGAAAAAACCAGCAATTATTCAATTAGGCATAACTAATAGTCAATGATTCAATGATTTCGACCGCTTGATGGGAGATAAATTGTTGAGGGAAAATGATGGTTTAAATCATTATTATTGCTGCCAACGGCTGATTGTAAAGCGAGTTTTTATTCGCTTTACATAAGGTTAGGCGACATAAATCCAATGTAGTCATCTTACTGCACAAACCTCTATTCTAATTTATATCTTTCCAACAGGAACGATATATAAAGGCTGTTCTTCATCTGACATGTTTAGAATTTTTCTTACTTCCTCATCCTCAAACGCTCCAACAACTACCGTACCCAGATTCAAGGAAACTGCCTGTAAATAAACATTTTGAGCGGCATGCCCAGCTTCCATGTGCACATATCTAATGCCCCTATCGCCATATTTTTGAGTTGTTCGTTCATAAACTGCGGAGAATACAATAACGATAGCGCTCTCTCCAACACAAGTTTGTCCAAGAGCAGCGATAGTCAACTCATTTCTCACATTTTCATTCCTAACCTTCACAAGTTCATGTTGATGTGGCTTATATTTAAAAACGCCTTTTGTAACTCCCTCTACCTTGCCAATTACTATATATACATCAAGCGGGTAGAGTGCGCCTGCGGAGGGAGCAGTTCTGGATCTCCTTCTTGAGTCGCTAATTCCTTGCGCAGCCCAGAGGAGTTGTGAGACTTCAATAAGCGTCAGTGGCTCATCTTTATACACTCTGACCGATCTTCTTTCAAGCAAAGCCTGTTCGACCGATGTATTGCTAACATATTTTGGCTCGGGTAGTTTTATCATTTCATTGTTGGATTTATTAGGTTCATGTTCAACCCCCACTGGTTGCAGCAACATAAAAGATCCTCCTATTCCTGCACCTACCAATGCTATGACCATAATCACGACAAGTATTTTTTTCATAACATAACCTCTTTAGTTTATATCACCTAACGTTTTGTCAGCATTAGCTTTACCGCCAATCCTATTTCTTCTTGGGTTAAAGATACGGAAATCTCAGATATGAACGCTTAAGGTTTTAGAAACAACGCGTTATTGCTTATGATGGTTGCTTTGTGCGCCGAAGCTTTAGCGTAGGTGTACTGGCTGCTTCAGTCATTTACTTGCATCGGTCATCCCAAGAAGCGAAGCGACGAGGGATGACCGCCTTTTATCTGCCGACCTTTACCTCCCCAGCTCTTGTGATTCCAGGCTCTGAAAGGCAAAGAAAGTAGTTTTCCCCTTACGGATGTTGAATTCAAAATCATGCTCAGTGCTATGCTGTCCACCGGAAGTGTGCAGTCTGACTTTGTGAGTCCCTTCGGTTAACTTAATCCGTGTATAGGATATTGAATACGGCAGGGTTTGCCAGTTGCGGGTGTCTGCTTTTTCAGTAAAGGCATTGATGAGGGTGATGGCCGCCGGAGCCACATCGCCAACATCCAGTTTGTCTTCTTTTGATTCACTGGCAGTGGCCTCACGTACTGCAAGTTCCATGGCTTTTTTGGTGGCAAGCCTCAGCAGGGCATTCCCCAATTCTCGCAGCATCCGGTCCTGCAAGGTCTTGAAAGCAATGTTATTGATATTTTCGGCAAGCTCAAGTGGATAAACATTTCCGTTTACCTTTAATGAAGCCTTTGTGTACAAGGGTTTCCTTTCAACATATTTCGGGAAGGCCACCCTCAGGATGCTGAGATCGCGTAACTGCGCCTGCTTTTCCCTTGAGCGATCACCGATGTAAAATGGAAAAGTCAATCCGTATTCTTCATTGGTATAAGTTACAAAACCCGCCTCTCCGGGCACCATGGTAAAAGTTATACTCCATTCATCTTTCACCGGCCCAAACCCATTCTGCCAGAGAAAGACAAGCGCGCCTCCGTCTGCTTCCTGATGATCATATTTTATTCCAAATTTCTTTTCGTAATGGGCTACTTCATCATGAAAACCTGTCAGATATGCTGTTCTGAGAATGTCCTTTTTTAATTGCTCAGGAGCTTCAAGTCCGAAATTTATGGCATATACTTCTTCATAAACTTCAAGGGCATTGCGATATGCGATAAAAGCATTGTTGTAATCCCTGCCTGCATCATAGATCAATCCGATCATCACATGAGCGAAGGCATCATCTGAGTAACGGTTTTTATGATCCTTGTATTTGTCGTTAAGCTTGTTTAGCTTAATGGTGATACGCCGGGCTTCCACAACTGCTTCATCATATTCACCAAGGCGGATATAGTTCAGGGCCTTGAAATAATTAAGCATAACCTTTTCAAAGTCTTCCGCCTGGTATGGTTTAACCCCTGGGTTGGAAATCAGGGCCAGGGCTTCGTATCCCACCTGCTTGTTATAATCCTCAACAAGCAGGTCTGCTCTTTCAAGATCTTCATTGCTGCCTGAATTGTCTCCCAACATCCAGCCGACCCAGCCGCGGTACATATAATACAGAAGCTCGTTTTTCCCTTCTTTGTCTTTGTCGTTTTTATTGAGCCATTCCCGGGCCTTTTCTATCTCACCCTCCATAATATATGTCTGGAACTTAAGCGTTTTCTGGTAATATGTAGCGCAGCCGGCAAGAAATATTACCAGTATTATCAATACAGCAATTGAGCGGTTAAGCTTCATGGATCAACGCTTAAGGAAACAAGGGGCTCTGTACCGGTGAAGTACCAAAACTAGTTTTTAATGTACTTTTTGATCTTTTTATCACCAATCCAGACAATTTCGTTTGTTTCAATATTTGTAAGTTCCAGATTGATCTGGTAGAAGTTCACAGTTTCTCTTCCTTCCGTGTCAACGATTGAATTAATTGTTCCCTGCAGCATAAAATCGGCACCAATCTCACGTCCCCATGCCTTCATGGTTTCTGCAGAGGAGAAATCCTGCTGGTCAGCTCTTTCGCCACGTATTTCTTCTCTTTTTTCACCCCCCTGCACCAGACGAACCTGCTGGGAATTCAGGAATGCTTTTTCCATATCCTTGACAAATGTTTCTGCATTGATATGTTCATGGCTTTTATTCTTTACGAAACCGCAAATCACCACCGGTTTATCACCAGCATGCGCATCACGGAAATTATTCAGCCAGGCTTCGCTCAGAGACTGATTGATCATGGCCTCCGCTGTAAGGCGTGAGTCGGTATCATTCCATCTTCCGCTAAGGTCTATTTGTTCATCGGGAGAAACCCTGGTAACCTTTTTCTGAGAACTGCAGGCACCAAACAGTATGGACAGCATGACAATGCTCATTATAAAAACAGTCTTTTTCATAAGATTATACATTTTAATTATGGTTCACACTTATAAGAATTTTAGCAAATAATAATTATTCATCATCAGGCAATTTCCATGCCATACAAATATATTAAACATTTTAAGCCCGGCCCGGATTTCCCCCGATTTATCCCCGGAAAAAGAGTGCTTTGATTATCAAACTGGCCATTTTAGGGTTTTCCTTCAGCCTGCGCGTTGAATAAGCAAACCATTGTGAGCCGTATGGCACATAAACACGCATGCGGTGTCCCTTGTCAATAATAGATTTACGCAATTCCGGTGTAACACCATATAGCATCTGGAATTCATATAATTCTTTGGGTACTTTGTATTTTTCGATCAGCGCATACGCACCTTCCACCAGTTTCTTGTCGTGGGTGGCGATTCCCGGATACATCTTTTTCGCGAACAGGTATTCCAGGTCAATGAGGAAATGATCATTGATCTCGCCGTATTTTTTATAGGCAATCTCAGCCGGCTCTACATAAATGCCTTTACAAAGCCTGTAGTTAACCGGATTTGTTTCAGTATTGAGATCTTCAAGGCTTTTGATGTCGTCGAGTGTGCGTTTCATATATGACTGGAACACCAGGCCAACATTCTCAGGAAACTCATCTTTCAGTTTTCTGAATATACTAAGTTCGGGATCAACACATTGTGAATCCTCCATATCTACCCTCACGAAATTTCCGTATTCAGCAGCTTTTTTTACGATTTCCCTGATAATCCGGTAACATACATTTTCATCCAGCAGCAAACCAAACATTGTTGGTTTCAAGGAATAATTGCCATCAATTCCTTCTTTTTCGAAAGTTTCGATGATCTCCATGTATTCATCTCTATTTTCTTCTGCCTGCTGCAGCGTTGTGATAAACTCACCAAGCAGGTCGATCGTAACCATGATCCCTTCATTATTGAGCTTTTGGGATTCTCTTAGTGCTTCTTCGATGGTCTTACCGGCAATATACCTTTTGGAGAAAAGCCAGATGAAATTTTTCGGAAAGTATGGAAGAAGTGCAGCGATAAATTTATTAAACATAATCCAGCTTATGACAGATGAATGAATAGCATTAATTGACTAAGAATTGCAAATTAAATACATAATTTTTAATAATTGAAAGAAACTGTTATAAATTTCACAATTAGGAGGAGGGGATACAACGAACAATGAGCAACGAGCAACGAGCAACGAAACCAGTAGCCAGTGACCAGTGACCAGTACACCTACGCTAAAGCTTCGGCGTACGAAGCAAGCAGCATCTGCAAGGAATTGCCCCCCAATCATTCTTTTACCCATTATATTTGTATATACAAAGATATATCCCTAATTTTGCAGCCCGAAATTTTAAAGGGAGCGTCATGAAGGTGTTGAAAGATTTTAACATTCCTTTTGTTGGGTTGAAAGAAGGTTTTCATGATTTTACTTTTAATATTGACGAGAAGTTCTTTGAAAGCTTTGAATACTCAGAAATAAGCGAGGGAAAAATTCAGGTTCTGATAAGCCTGGAAAAACAAAGTCGGGTAATGACATTTAATTTTACCATCAAAGGTTATGTAATTGTTCCATGTGACCGCTGCCTGGCAGACATGAAGTATGTGGTTGAAGGGAATGAACGCCTGCTCGTGAATTTCGGTGCGGAATGGAAAGAGGAAACAGAAGAGATCCTGATCATTCCCGAAACGGATTCACATATCGACTTAAGCAAATTTATTTATGAGTATATCATGCTGATGCTACCTTATAAAAAAGTGCATCCCGAAGGAGAAGGCCTTTGCGATGCCGAAATGATCCAAAAACTGGAACAGCTTGCGGAAGAACAACAGTATCCGCGCTGGGATGCATTGAAAGAGCTTAAACTTAAAAAAGAATAAACTTATAATATTATTTAAAATGGCACATCCAAAAAGAAAGATTTCCAGAACAAGGAGAGACAAGAGGAGGACCCATTACAAAGCAAGCCTGCCTACACTGGCTACCTGTCCTACCACCGGAACAATTCACATCTACCACAGGGCATATTATGTTGATGGTGACCTTTATTACAAAGGGAAACTTGTTATGGCCAAAGGTGAGTAATCTGAACATTTCTCTGTTCTTACTGTTTAATTCGTCAAAAGAATTTTAATTGAACATGAATATCGGACTAGATATTATGGGAGGTGACAATGCTCCGGATTCAAGCATTGATGGTGCAATCCTGGCCTGCAAGGAACTTTCCGGCAATGACCGGGTTTTTCTGTTCGGTAGCAAGAATGTCATTTCCAAAAAGCTAAAGGAGAAAAATCAGGATTGCAGCCAATTTGAAATTATAGATGCCCCAGATGTGATTGGCATGAGCGACCAACCCATCAAAGCTTTTACACAAAAGACCCAATCAAGCATTTCAATCGGTTTCCATTATCTGAAGGAAGGAAAGATCGATGCTTTTGCCAGTGCCGGAAACAGCGGTGCCATAGTGGTGGGATCCATGTACAGCGTGGAAATGATACAGGGTGTTCTCAGGCCTTGTACCGCAGTTGTTCTTCCTAAAGATAATGGAGGCAGTACCTTTCTGCTGGATATCGGCACCAACCCCGACCCTAAGCCGGAGGTCATGTACCAGTTTGGGATACTGGGTTCACTTTATGCAAAATATGTGTATAAGATTGAAAATCCAAGGGTCGGATTACTAAATATCGGTGCTGAAGCGGAAAAAGGAAATATCCTTACACAGGCCACCTACAAGCTCATGAAAGATTCCAAACATTTTAATTTTGTCGGGAATGTGGAAGGCCGCGACATTTTAATGGACACCGCCGATGTAATTGTGAGCGATGGCTTTACAGGAAACGTTCTCCTGAAACAAATGGAATCGATGTATCATGTGTTGCGAAAAAGGAATTTATATGATGAATTCGTGGAGAGGATGAATTACGAAAACTTTGGCGGGACACCCATACTCGGGGTAAAATCAACCGTAGTGGTAGGCCATGGGATATCCAATGATAATGCGATAAAAAATATGATTCTCCTGACAAAAAATGTACATGAGGCAAAGCTTTCCCGGAAAATTCAGGACGAGCTTCAAAAACATTCGTAATTTTACCGGCCAAAAATAAATCTTATGAGTGGAATAAGAGCAGCAATCACAGGCGTGCATGGCTGGGTACCAGAATATGTACTTACAAATACTGAACTTGAAACACTGGTTGATACTTCAGATGAATGGATCACTACCCGTTCAGGTATAAAAGAAAGAAGGATTCTCAAAGGCGAAGGACAGGGTACCTCTGTTATTGGTGCTGAAGTAGTAAAGGGATTGCTTGAAAAAACCGGGACAAAACCGGAAGAGATTGAACTATTAATTGTATCTACGGTTACACCGGATTATGCATTTCCGGCAACAGCCAATATTATTGCCGATAAAACAGGCCTCAAAAATGCCTGGAGTTATGATCTTAATGCAGCCTGCTCCGGATTTTTGTACGCTTTAACAACAGCAGCGAAATTTATAGAAACAGGAACACATAAAAAGGTTATTGTTGTTGGTGCCGAAAAAATGTCGATGATGGTTGATTATACCGACAGGGCTACATGCGTACTTTTTGGCGACGGAGGGGGAGGAGTACTACTCGAACCTACCACAGAGGATGTCGGGATCATTGATTCAATACACCATACCGATGGTTCAGGACGACAGTACCTCTTCCAGCAGGGTGGCGGATCTGTAAAACCTGCATCATTCGAAACTGTTGCCAACAAAGAACACTATATCCACCAGGAAGGACAGTCAGTATTTAAATTTGCCGTTAAGGGAATGGCAGATGTTTCTGTTGAGATAATGAAAAAAAATGGTCTGACTTCCGATGATGTTACATGGCTGGTGCCACACCAGGCCAACCTTCGCATCATTGATGCTACCGCCAGGAGGATGGGGATTGATAGGGACAAAGTAATGATCAACATCCAGAAATACGGTAATACCACTACCGGAACCATTCCCCTCTGCCTCTGGGAATGGGAAGACCAGCTCAAAAAAGGAGATAATGTAATCCTCTCTGCTTTTGGTGGCGGCTTTAC
>JABMQZ010000276.1 GCA_013202965.1 Bacteroidota bacterium
CAAACTGGGTAAAAACATCCAGAAAAAGTTTGCTCACACCTATTACAATGAGATAGGCATAGGCCTTGATCTTACGGCGAGGGACCTGCAAAGCAAAGCAAAAGCCAAAGGCCTGCCATGGGAAATTGCCAAGGCATTCGATGCTTCGGCTCCGCTCAGCATGGAATTTGTTAACAAAGATGAATTCCCCGATCTTAGTAAGATCAGTTTCCATCTGGATAAGAATGGAAAAACCGTACAGCAAGGCAATTCCGGCGACATGATCTTCGATTTTGATGAACTCATCTCTTACCTCTCCATATTTTTCACCCTTAAAACCGGTGATCTCATCTTTACAGGAACCCCGGCAGGAGTTGGACCGGTTCAAATTGGCGATAAGCTGGAAGGGTATATTGGAGATAGGCTTTTGCTAAAATGTAGTATTAAGTAGATATGGGTGTGGATTTGGAGTTCCGAGTGCCGAGTTCCGAGTGCCTAGTGAATATCTAGAGTGAAGAATTTATAGTGAAGATTTGGCAATTCGCAGGCCCCTGATTTCTGATTTCCATAGTATTCTGTATGGTCGATTTTGAAGGAGATAGAAGATAGTCCTCCTACTACGAAGCAGTATCCTTAATTAAAGATAACTTGAAAACAAATTATAGTATCTTGAAAAAATGACTTGGAAGGCAAAAGCTTATCTATCTGGTATTCTGGTAATTAAATGAAGCGTTATATCATAGAAGAAGTAAGTAGAAGAAGTTTCCTGGAATGAATTACAGATAAAACTTCAAATTCCGTTCCCCCTTCTCCTTTAGGAGAGGGGGACAGGGGGTGAGGTAAAGGAAGATTGAAGAAGGAGATGGAGAAGACGATGGAGAAGGAGATAGAAGATAGAAGAAGTTTTTGAACCCCATAGCCTAATTAAAAACAATATCACTAATAACTTCTCCTCCTGCCTCCTTATTCAGCAATTCAATGATTTTTCCTTTGGAATATGTCAGTTCATTTTTCAGGGCAGGTGAATCAAGTTTCACAAAGAGCTTTGATCCTTTAATGTAAAGATCCTGGGTGTGCTTGCTGATCATCTTACCCGTTACCTCCTCCCAGGCCATGATCACACGTGCCTGATTGACTTTGCCTTCCAGGCGGTAGGATGCAAGCAACTCGCGGATTACTTCTCCCAGGGATTGTTCATTCGTATTTCGTGGCATCCTTATTATTTTTCAGCTTCGGAAAGCACCCCCTCCGAGACATTGAATATGTTGTGGTCAATATCAATCGTATTAAATATCTTTTCTATCCTGCTGCGCTGGGTGTCGGTGATGAACACCTGTCCGAAATTATTTTCACTTACCAGCTTGATCAGCTGTTGCACCCTGTGGTCATCCAGCTTGTCAAAGATATCATCAAACAGCAAAATAGGTTTATACCCCTTTTCATCTTTGGTATATTCAAACTGTGCAAGTTTTATGGCGATCACGAATGATTTTTGCTGGCCCTGTGAGCCAAACTTCTTCACCGGATAATCAAAAATACGAAAATGCAGGTCATCCTTGTGTATCCCTGCAGTGGTGTATTTCAGGATACGGTCTTTGTCCAGGGTGCTTGCAAGCAATTGCTCCGGTTCAGCATCATGCAAATGCGATTCGTATTCAACAGACACCTTTTCCTTTCCTCCTGTGATGAAGTCAAAATACTTTTGAAAGATCGGAATAAAACGTTCAATGAAGACTTTCCGCTTATCATAGATCCCGCTTCCCAGCCTGGACAGTTGCTCATCCCACATTTCAAGCATAGCAGGATCGAAGAAATTTCTCTCATAGAACTGCTTCAGCAAAGAATTTCTCTGCTGCAATGCTTTGTTATAATTGATGAGGTCGTCAAGATATACTTTATCAAACTGAGCAATGACAGTGTCGATAAATTTCCGCCGTATCTCGCTTCCCTCATTGATAAGGTCCCTGTCGTAGGGAGAGATCATCACCAGCGGGAATAAGCCAATGTGATCGGCCAGGCGATCGTATGTCTTATCATTCAGTTTGAATAGTTTCCGTTCTCCGGCTTTCTGAATGCAACTGACTTTATCACTTGCATCCCCATTGCGGATAAATTGCCCGTGGATGGCAAAAAAAGTTTCTCCATGCCTGATATTTTGCGTATCAGCAGGGTTAAAATAGCTTTTACAAAATGAGAGGTAATGGATGGCATCCAGAAGATTGGTCTTTCCCGTACCATTATCTCCCGTAAAGCAATTGATCTTCGGTGAGAAAACAGAATCAGCTTCCGTGAAGTTTTTAAAATTAGTAAAATTCAGGCTTTTCAGGTACATCAGTTCATCTCCTTGATTTTGGCAGCAACGTCTTCCATAAGCCACAAAGGTGTGGAGGCAGCCCCACTGATCCCAACAGAGTTAACATGTTCAAACCACGCTGTTCTGAGCTCATTTAGCTTGGAAACAAAGTATGTCTCAGGATTGATTTCCAAACAAATATTAAAAAGCTTTTTTCCGTTAGAGCTTTCTTTGCCACTGACAAAGATAATCACATCAACATTGGCTGCAAATTTTTTCAGGGCGGGAACACGCTTTGTCACATGATGGCAAATGCTGTCATGACTGATAAAGTCCGGTTCAGGCTGATATTTTCGAATTTCCTCATCGAGGAATAAGGCAAATGCATTGTAATGGTCTGAGTCCATTGTGGTCTGGGAAAACAAGCGAACAGGCCGTGAAAGATCCAATGCAGCAATATCTTCAGCGGAGCTGATGACTGTGGCGAGTCCCATAGCATGCCCGGACAGGCCGATCACCTCCGGGTGATTTTGTTTTCCAAAGATCAGGATCTGCCCCTTTACTTTTTTCATTTCTTCGGCTGCCCTTCTGACTTTCTGTTGCAAGCGCTTTACCACCGGACAGGTGGCATCAATCAATTCCACCCCGTGTGTTTTAGCCAGCATATAGGTTTCAGGCGGTTCACCGTGGGCACGGATGAGAAGCTTCTTATGATTCAGCAATAACATATCATCCTTTTCTGCCAATCGAAGGCCATCAGCTTGCAGGCGCTGCATTTCCAGTTCATTATGCAACAATGAGCCGTAACTGAACAGTTCATTATCCTGCTCCAGTTCTTTTTCTGCTTTATGAATGGCACGGTGTACGCCCGGACAGAAACCAGCGGTTTTGTCAATTGTGATGATCATGAGCTTGCAAAAGTAAGAAATAAAGAGTAAGGAGTGCTTGGTTCCGAGTACCTAATTAACCGCCGTTCTTTTCCTGGTAAACTCCTGCAGGTTGACTGTTAAGGTAATATAGTTCGGAGAACCCACAAGTGCATATCTTGAGCGGGCATAGCTGAAATGGAATTTGGATACCCGGATCCCGATTCCCCATGACAATCCAACAGTGGCCATCTTGCTTTGGACTCCATTATCCTGCCGGCGTCCGTAATTATATCCACCCCTCAGGCTAAGAAAATCAGTTATGTTAATTTCAGCTCCAATAACGATATGGCGCATGGTTTTATCAGCAAAATCGCCGATACCACTTTGCTTTTTCTCTTCACCGGTCATTGGATCGGTATTCTCTGCCACCACCAGGGGATCCTTATAAGTCAGGTCCCATTTCTGCATATTGTGGTAGAGGAATGAAAAGCGCAAAGGGAGGTGTTTCAAGCCCTTCGACATCCCAAACTGCAGTTCAAAAGGCAATGGATGGGTCTGTCCGCTGTAATATGACTTCAATTGCAGCCCGATGTTTCTCGCAATCAGGGAAGCCGTAAAATTTCCTTCTTCATGAATATAGGAACCCGATACATCTACGGCAATACCAAATGAATTGTAGGCCTCAAACGAAGAATATATTCCTTTAAGATTGGCCCCGATGCTCCAGTGCGGATGCAGCCTTCTCCCCCACCCGATATTCAGTGCATATTCACCGGCCGTGAAAGTGCCATTCTGCTCACCGGTCTGGTCTGCCCTGACAAACTCCCCATAATTGACAAACTGCATGGATGCCACAAAAGTCCCTATTTTACTAAATGTACGGGCATACTGGGCAAAACCGTAATTTATGCCGGTATAATAATTCACGAAGCTAAATCCCAGGCTGTTGTGCATCTCTTCATTAATGAGTGAGGGGTTTGCAAGTGAGAGGGTAATGTCTTTGTCGTACACTGCGAGGTAATTTCCTCCCAGGGCCGCAATGCGTGCCGAGTTGGTCAAATTCAGGAATTTGTATGTGCTTTCCCCGCCAATCTGGGCACGGGAAACAGGTGGAGTGATCAGAAAAACAACAAAAAGCAGGAGTAGAAGATATCTAATTTTCACTTGTATATCGTTAGGTCTGTTTCAATATTACTAAGAAACGCTATTAAACATATTTTATTATTTAGAAGACAAGGAATGCTTTGAAAAGATGTCTAAAGGTAATGAAAAAGATTGTTACCCGCCTTCGCTACGCTACGGTCGGGCAAGCTGGCTGCTGGTTGCTACTGCCCGGTGTTCGTTGTTCGTTGTTCGTTATAATTCTTTCAGTAGTTTAAAATTCTCTATACGGAGCGTCTAGAAACTGATTCGCTTCTGATTCAGAAAATTTTGCATTCTTATGATCCCAATGCAAAGTTTTATCAGGGAAACGTCCGGCGATAACGCCCAAAAGTATGGTTTCCGTAAGTCTGGCTGAATAAGAGAAGGGTGCACTACATTCATCTTTCCCCAGGCAGGCATCTACAAACTGATGGTAATGCTTATATCCTTCTTCATCATAGCTTTTTGTTGGTGACCCTATTTGATCTGAATCTTTAATCAACGACATATCTAATTCTACATATTTCCCATTTACAATATGTCTTGGAAGCTGCATAAAGTGCGGTAATAATAGCCTGCCTTTTTTGCCAATGAACATTGCCCCTTGATCCGGAAGTTTTTCATTGTCAGGCAGTATTAAATCTTTATGCTTTTCAGGAGCTCCTGATCCATCATACCATACCCATTTCAATGTATTCGTGGTATACCTGGTTCCTGGAAATTTATAGCTTACAATATTTTTCTCTGGAAATCCAAATCCAGTGGGTTTTCTGCAATTATTTTTGATGGTCATGGGAACGTCCAGTTCCAGGGCATTGTATGGCGTATCGAAAATATGTACACCCATATCGCCCAGTGTTCCACAACCATAATCTAAAAGTTTTCTCCAATTACCCGGGTGGTAAACTTTATTTTTGAAAGGCCTTTCTGCAGAAGTTCCAAGCCATAGATTCCAATCTAAATTTTCTGGTACCGGATCACTCCCCTGAGGCTCCGGGCCATCATAACCCCAATTTTTGGGGGACCATGCCCTTACGCTTTTGACTTTTCCAATAATCCCGGATTGAATCAATGAAGCAGCTAATTTATAATCATAAAAAGAATGCACTTGAATACCCATTTGAGTAATCAATTTTTTTTCTTTTGCCAACTTGCGCATGGCTATTGCCTCTGCAACATGGTGAGTCAGTGGTTTTTGGCAATACACCGATTTCCCCATTTCCATGGCCATCATAGAGGCTGGGGCATGGGTGTGATCCGGAGTTGATACAATAACCGCATCAATATCGTTCCCCATTTCTCTAAGAAGGATTCTATAATCTGCAAAAACTGCTGCATTGGGATGTAATATTTTTGCTGCTTTTAAAGCATTTGAATCTACATCACAAAGGGCAACAACATCTACCAATTCATGTGATGAGATGGAGGCAAGATCAGCTCCTCCCATTCCACCAACACCAATGTGGGCAGTTCTCAAGCGTTCATTTTTTGATAAGGCCCAAACCGATGACGGTAAAAGCGATGCTAAGACGAATGCCCCTGTACTTTTAAGAAAGTCTCTTTTTGTCATATACTAAATTTATTATTTTCTGATTTTTACATTCTTAAACCATAAAGGATCAGGTACGTGCTTGAAAAAGTGATTATAAATATGATGAATATACTTCTCATCTTGTTCATATTAAGTTTTTAAAATGATGCATACGTTTTGCAGCTTTGCCGCGTATCTCTATTTGTTTCTATAAAAATACAAAAATATCCCATGCGGTATAGCTGGTGTTTTGAATGCGCAGGTCAAGCTTATTTGTATTTAATTTATTCATCAAGGCCCGTAAGTAGCAATTGTCTTTTGTGATAAACACTATAAAACGATTATAGCATTGTTTGCAGAAGAGAGATGCTGGATCAGGGAGTGCCGAGTGCCGAGTGCCAAGTGATGATATAGAGTGAAGAGTTTGGAGTGAAGATTTGGTAATTCGCAAGCCTTATACCTTTTGTCATCTGTTTTCTGCCTGCCCGTCCGTAGCAGAGCGAAGGCGGGATATCTGATTTCACAAGCCCAACGCCCCATGTAGCCTTGCTCTTTTTATTTTAACGAGGAACACCAGATATGATCGCTTGCAAGTCATCTCCTCTCTCCCAAAATTTAGCGCCCCCTGAAAATCGTAATAAAAAAATCTTTGAAATTGATTATCCTCGGGGCAAGCCCACGAGGTATTAACCCAATTTCATTCCGCAATAGCGGAACCAGATTTTTATAATACCCCTC
>JABMQZ010000027.1 GCA_013202965.1 Bacteroidota bacterium
CCAACCGGATCTACACCTTTAAACAATGCTTCTTCTACGAGTCTGCCCAGAACAACAACTTTCCGGTAATTATTTTCATCAATTTTATTCAGGTACCGCCCCTTAAGTATAATAAGAGATTCAACATACTTGTAATCGGGGCTTACAGCAAAAATATCAAATGCACCATATTCGTTTTTGTATGAGAGGGTATTGTTTCTCCATACCCTGGTTCTCCCCGAGCTTTTGTCTACCCCATCCAGGTTGCCAAGTTGTTTCTTTTCCTTATTGGTGAAACGAAGTTGTCTGCCGGGCTTCATTCCTTTATATGGCATGCTGGTGATGCCGGCATTAATAGACAGGTAATTGACGGCATCGCCGGTAAATTCTCTTTTAACGCCATTTTCAAGGCCATAACCGGAACCGAGAAGGATAATCAACATAAAAATACCCCAGGCCACACTAAATCCGGTCAACAAGGTTCTGAGTTTGTTTTTTCGGATTGTGCTGAAAATCTCCTGCCATTTATCTATATCGAACATTTTAGAGACTTTTATGCGGATTGAAGGATATCGCTTGTTTCAGACCAGGTCTTATGATTGCCGTTTATAATATTCTTTTCAATAAATCCATCCTTTAACCTTATGATCCTGTCTGTTTTTTTTGAAATATCATTTTCGTGTGTGACGATGATAACTGTAATACCTGTTTGATTAATCTCCTTGAACAGATCCATGACCTCCATAGATGTGGCAGAGTCAAGGGCTCCTGTTGGCTCATCAGCAAGGATTACTTTAGGTTTTGAAATCAGGGCTCTGGCAATAGCAATGCGTTGTTTTTGTCCGCCAGAAAGTTCATTTGGAAGATGATCAGCCCATTCTTCAAGCCCCATTTTTTCCAGGAACTCCATTGCCATACGATTACGCTTTTTCCTCCCTATGCCTTTGTAATAGAGTGGGAGCGCCACATTTTCTTTGGCATTTTTAAACGAGATCAGGTTAAATGACTGGAAGACAAATCCAATGGTTTCATTTCGTAATCGTGCTGCCCTGGTCTCATTCAGGTCGCGTATTTTAGAAAGGCTGTAATTTTTAATGTGATGATCGTCTAAAAACAACTTCCCTTCATCGTAAGTATCTAAAAGGCCAATGATATTCAACAATGTGGATTTTCCCGAGCCAGAAGAACCCATAATGGAAACCAATTCTCCTTTATCAATCTTCAGGTCGATACCTTTAAGAACATGAAGTTTATTTTGGCCTACTACATAAGACTTATGCAAGTTATTCAGGATAATCATAGGTTTTGTAAAATTTTTTAATGAATAATTATAACTAAAAACGTGCCACTGTTGTAAAACACCTACTAATCAATATTTTAAATTGAGCACTTCAGCAGGTTTTTAATTGAAATGTGTTCGATTTGGATAAGTGTTGTTCGTAAGCGAACAAACAGAATAGGAATGAATAATGAGTAGTGGTCAATGGTTAGTGGAGAGGGAGGAGGGAAAGGAGAAGGGGATAGAAAATAGAAGAAGTAAAAAAAAACTGCCAACGGGCTGGATTTTTGATTATTCGAAATAAACAGGTTCTTCCGGACCGGATAGAATTTCTACCTCAACACCATTTTCATACAGGGCAATGCGATAGAGTTTTCTTTTATCGTCGTAATATTTCCATGTTTTGCAGGGAAGGTCATGGCAAAAATGCCCTTTCGCACTAAGTCTTGTGCTGTCTTCATCCCAGAACTCATAATATTTCCCATTTTTTCTGGTATCATCATCCTTGTTTTTACGGAAAAGTTGAGCTTCTGCGGAAAATGAGCATAAAAGAACCAGAGATAAAAGGAAAAGAATGCTTCTCATTTTGTGGGTCTTTGTACCCCGGGCTTAAGCCCGGGGTAATTATTCCTAAGGTTTTTTCTCTTCAGCTAGTGTGAACTTAATAGGCACGTTATATTGTACCCTTACCGCCTGGCCTCTTTGGGTACCGGGTTTCCATTTTGGCATCAATTTTATAACCCTTATGGCTTCTTCATCACATCCGCCCCCGATACCTCTTAAGATATTTACATTAGTTATGAGCCCATTTTTTTCTATAACAAATGTTACAAATACTTTACCAGATATATTGTTTTCTTTGGCATTGGTGGGATATTTTATATTGTTAGCCAAGAATTTCATCATTTCATTTACACCACCGGGATATTCAGGCATAACTTCCACAACCGTAAAAATAATCTTTTTCTCATCTTCCTGTGCCTGGGGTGGTGGAGGTGGCC
>JABMQZ010000277.1 GCA_013202965.1 Bacteroidota bacterium
GAAGGAAGCAGCCAAGGAAGAAGTGAAAGCTGAAGAGCCGAAGGACAAAGAACCGAAAGATGAAGCTAAGGAAGAAGTAAAAGTCGATGAAAGCAAAGAAGAAGAAAACAAGGAAGAAAAAGAAAAGAAGTAGACATTCTTAGCTTATAAAATGATATGGAAACCGGGGAGCATACCCCGGTTTTTTTATGCCAATTGTTTTCCGCGATAAAAATTACTTGACAATTATAAATACTTGCGGTATTTTTGACTGCAGCCTATGTATAATTTGTTATTAGAAAAAGATCAGTATTTCTGCCTGGGCAGGATCATAAAAACCAGCGGTTACCGTGGCAAGCTGGTATTTCTGCTTGAAACGGATGATCCCACAGCCTATGATCATCTTGAGATGGTCTTTATTGATATTGAAAATTCCCTTGTCCCCTGGTTCATCCAGGCATTTGATCTCGTGAATGATCAGGCAATCGTAAAACTTGAAGATATTGACACGCTCGAAACTGCCCGTGATTTTGTGAAACGGGATATCTATCTCCCAATTGATAAACTCAAATCACCGGAAGGAAATAAATTTTATTTTCATGAGGTAATCGGGTATAAAGCTCTTGATATAAATTATGGAGAAATAGGGAAAGTAGCGGAGATCCTTGACCGTCCGGAACAGAAAATCATAAGGATCTTATTCAATGAAAAAGAAATACTGGTACCCCTAACTGATGAGATGATCAGTAAAGTGGATATGAAGAAAAAGATCCTGTACTTAAAGACACCACCGGGCTTGATCGAACTATACCTTGAGTAAGCATGGCTTTCCAATTCAGACAATTTTCAATTGAGGATGATCAGTCCAGCATGAAAGTTGGCACAGATGCCGTATTGCTCGGTGCCTGGGCCAGCGGTAAAAACCCATCAAATATTCTTGAAGTCGGGTGCGGATGCGGCCTGATCTCGCTGATGATGGCACAGCGGTTTCCCCGGGCCAACATTCTGGCAATCGATATTCATACACCTTCTATAATCCAGGCGAAGGAGAATTTTGCAAGATCAGCCTGGCCTGAAAGGATATCCGCAAAGGAAATCTCATTGCAGGAAATGGCAAAGAAACAAACTGAAAAATTCGACCTGATCATCAGCAATCCACCATATTTCATCGACTCACTAAAGCCTCCTGACCCGGACAAACATCTGGCAAAACATACAAGCAGCCTGTCATACAGGGAGTTGGCCGAAGGGGTATCTCTGCTTCTACATAAGAATGGGAAATTTGCCATCATACTTCCTTTTGCAAACCAGGTTTTATTTGATGCCTTTGCTTCCACAGCAACTCTGATCAAAACAAAGCAGTTAAACATCATCCCCGTGACAGGGAAAAAGCCCAACAGGGTGTTATCAGAGTGGGGGCTTTCTTCATCGGATCTTCTTATTGAAAACCTCCGCATCAGGGAGGATGCCGAAATGTATGCGCCGGAATACAAAGAGCTCACCCTTGAGTTCTATCTGGCACTGTAATTGTAATATTTATCACCTGACAAAGGCCCTCTTAAAATGAAATTCTATACTGCTTACACGAAAATCCTGCCAATGCTCCTCTTCATCAGCTTCACCTTTTTTACCGTCAATGCAAACGCACAAAAAGTCTTTTCCTGTAATCACACTTATGAGGCAGACGTCAAAGTATTTGTTGCCAAACACGACTATGAAGCCGACCTCCTGGTTTATAAAGTCAGTTATTCCTACGAAGCAGGGCAAAATGACGGAAAATGGTTTTTTGTCAAGTACAGTTATGAGGCAGAAAAAATAATTTATTTTGTAGATCATAAATACGAAGCCGATCTGGTGATATATTTTGTTGATCATAGCTACCAGGCAGGGTGGCGGGAGAATGAAAAGAAGTACTTGATGTATTAGGTGGGCGATGGGCGGTAGGTGGTGGGCGTGTTAGCTTATACGCTGTTTATCAAGAAAAATTCCTAACTTTCCGGCATGAAAAAGTATCTTTTGGAAATTACCGTTTTCCTCTGCGGTGCTATTGTGATGATATATGAGATCGTTGGTTCACGGGTGGTAGCTCCTCATTTTGGCACTTCTATTTTTGTCTGGACAAGCCTGATCGGCATCATCCTGGCCAGCCTCAGCATCGGTTACTGGCTGGGCGGAAAAATTGCTGATAAAAAACCGACTTATGCAAACCTGGCATGGATCATACTGTTTGCAGCCATTCTCATAGGGTTTACCACCTTCATAAAAGAGGGAGCACTCGAATTCATCCTCTATTTGTTTGATGGAATGATCATGAGAACACTCTGGGGAAGCATCATTTTATTTGCCCCTGCCAGCATACTCATGGGAATGGTTTCACCCTATGCAGTACGGCTCAAACTTAAAAACATCAACACTTCAGGCTCTACCGTAGGCAATCTGTACGCTATTTCAACCGTGGGAAGTATTTTCGGAACATTCTTAAGCGGTTTTTTCCTGATCCCTCAACTTGGAACAACAAACATTCTTTATATCATCTCCGCAGTGCTGGTGCTTGTCTCCCTGAGCCTGTATTTTAACTTCAGAAAAAATGCCAATATTTTGCTTGGGGTACTGGTCCTGACAGGAACCGTCCTGGGTGCATACACATTCAATAGCGAAGATAAAAGTATGATCGAAGTGGACACACGCTATAACCACGTGCAGATATTCGATATGAACTACTGGATCAGCGGTGAGCCTATCAAAGTGATGAAAGTTAATGATGAATACAGTTCAGCCATGTTCCCCGACAATGATTCCCTGGTCTATGAATATTCGTGGTTCTACCGGCTGGCCGAGCATTTTAAGCCTGATTTCAGCCGGACGCTGATCCTGGGAGGTGCAGCATATTCATACCCTAACCTGAATAATTCATAAAAGTCAAAAAAACAGAGGAGGAAATTTGTTAACTCATTGATAAGTAGTATCTTTGAGGCGAAAAACCAACCTCCTCCTCTATGAGTAAAGATACAAAA
>JABMQZ010000278.1 GCA_013202965.1 Bacteroidota bacterium
CATCAAGACTTATCTTGAAAATAATTGTGGTTATCCTGCAGATCTTTCAGGACTTCCGGAAGTTCATGACTTCTTTCTTTCATCCTTGAGACGTCCCAGATTTCACCGTGATAAACAATCCAAATGCAACTACACGGATTCCATTGATATCATTATTTCCGAAGATATATTTCACCGCTTTGGATGGCAGCTTTCCAAAACCGATACGGTCCGCTTTAATCAAAGATGTGAAGCCTTCATAAAATTCAATTCCCGTCAGTTTATCATGGCTAATAATGCCCTGGGCATCCCGATAAGTGAATGCATCCGGCAATTCCAGCATCTTTATAATTTCTCTGAGGACTCATTCTCCTATGAAACAATCAAAAAAGACTTTGATCGCCACGGTACGAAAGCGCGTATAAAACTAATTCGTGACTTTAAAACTGAATTAAATAACATTCTTCTGGACAACCTGTCGACTCTTGGGACAATTAGCAATTCTTTTAAGAATGATGCTAATCTGGACATGAAACCAGAATCAAGAAAGTGAGGCTATTCATTAAAAGCTTTCGTCTTGTAAATCCTTTTTTATTTTCTTGAATTCTGCCTTGACTTTTTTCAGGTTCAGGATCTGTTTATTCCTTTGCCAATACTCATATGCCTCCTGAATTGATCCTGCCGGTGCACCGTCAATAGTTCTGCCGGTATCAGGATCCTTGTATGGCCCAGGGTTCACATGCATTTGTTTAAGTACTTCGTCAACAATATAACCGTTGCGATTAAATGCAGCTTCTACGTAAGGACTGGAATCGTTGCCTGTTAAAATTTCCAGGAGTATCTTGCCATAAAGAAAATCAACACCCCAATCATTCGGATTTTGGTCGAGAAGATCCCTTAATGCTTTGTAGTCTTTCGTTGCAAAATAGCATTCCAGCAGCAGATAGCGGATACCTTGGTTATCACCTTCATTGTAGCTTAAGTTTTCCAGGTAAAGCTCAATCGCCCGGCGGTAGTCCTTTCGATATTCATACTCAAGGCCCAGAATCTGGCATGAGCGTAGGAAAGGCCTGTTTTCGATATGGCCCCAAAGGATCTGATCTTCACCTTGCTTAAATTCTGGTTGAATACAACTTTTCCCCAACAAGTAGGCTGTTATAGCATAATGTAAACTCTCATGCGTTTTACCCTGGTTCCTGAAAGAGATGCTCATATAATTGTATGCATCGATGTATGCTTCAGGGTATTTTTCAATGATCTTTTTGAATCGCTTCTGGCATTCATCCTCATCGTGATCAAGGAAATCAAAGGCTTCCCAGAATTCATCAAAGACCTCTTCCATTTCCTCCGGATAGGAGAAAATCCAATGGCCCATGTCGTTTATTAGGTAAGGTTTCATGCTGTGGGTTATAATTAAAGTTTAGAAATAATGTTTTACCGCTATTATTATTGAAATAAGTAATTTAGGCCTGATTCATATTGTGGAAGATCTATTTCTAATAAATCAAGGATATTTGAGACTAACAATACCATTAGTTTTTGATTCACATTAAATAGTTCTTTTCCCGTTAGTGCTTTCCCAACCAAACTTTCATCATAGTGAGTGTAATAATTACGAGAATCTACAACCCGTTGACAAAACTTCCGAATATTTCCAGAACTATCTTTCAATATAGAAGTATTTGATTGATTTATCATCTCTTTAATTCTCTTATGTAATGTTGGTTCATTCCCATATCTCAATTTATTTTCCAACCATTCTTTGTCTTCTTTCGATATCTTAACATCAGATAAAATGCTGTTGACTAATTGGTCGTATTCTGCTATAGGCAATCTATTGCTGTTATGGGTCCTTCTATGAAATGTTTCAATTGCTCGAACAATATCCATGAATTTCTCAACCCTGAACCTATTTTTATCTTTAAATGAATATAACATCAAGCTAAATACTGGCTCAAGCTCATTAAATCTTTCAAACCATGATTTAATAACATTTGGAAATATTTGAGCGATATCTTGATATTTAACTAAATGTTGATGCTTCCGCCTTATTTTATATTTAGGACTATACAAGTCATAATGATATATGATTTTAATCGTCTTTTTGCGTTTTCCACATTCAGTCTCCTCTTCAATATCGGCATCCTGGAAAGCAATATTTAGAGGATAGCTTTGCTCAAAAGTGAATAGTGTAATTAAGCCGATAAATTTTTTTACATCAATTAAGATATCTTCAAAAGGAGTCTTCTCTATATAACTAAGGGAAACATAGCATTGCTCTCTAATGTCAATTTTATTATCTACATCGGTAATCTCGACAGGACTATCAAATGAAATATTCCCATAACAATTTTGGTTTAATTCAAAATTAATTTCATTCAACCTATTATAATTTATTGAATAAGTATCTCCTGATTTGCTGAAATTTTGATTAATTCCCGACAAGCTAAACCATTGGAACAAATTAAAAGCACTAAATCTAACATTTCGGAATTTGGCTTCCTCAACATTCCCAAAGTGTTGGCCTATTAGTATTAATATAGGTTCATATATCCCAATTGTCACACCATTCCTTTGATACTTTGCAGTTATAAACCAATTATCAAATAATGTAATTTCACCGATATTAGTTTCGCCATGAATGATTGGCTTTGTAGACATATCATGAAAGCCCTTATCGAATGTGCCGAATAATTCAAGATTTGCTCCAGTCTCAGGATTAAAGCTCAAGGTTCCATTAATCCATTCACTGGTGTGGGGAAGCTTCCATCTCCCTATATACTCAATATTTGAGGTCATTAGTTATTGGATATTTGTTGCTTGTACAACAAATTTCCATATTATTCCCATCCTTTCCAAAAAGAAATTCCCCTTAATTAACTCATGTGAGTTCCATCAGCAGTAAGGACAGCCCCTCTCAAATGCAGGACTGCCCTTGAATAATGAGGACTGTCTTTGAGATTCGCCCCAATATATCAATGATAATTTTCTCATAGCTTCATCTTAGCTGATTCCTGATCATTTCTTTATCATGCCAACGCCCACCATCATACAGGCAGATCATTCATCAGACCACCTTACATCGCGAATTTGTGCCATGCCTTAAATCATATTTCCTTAAAAAATGCCTTATGGCAATTTCCTTTCCCATAGGGCGGGGCGTTATCTATATAGAGATAGGGCGAAAAAATTGGCGTAAATGCCAATTTTTTCCCCTGAGTTTGAAATCATTACGGGAAAATAATCCGCAATAATTCCAAAGGTAATTCGTGACCGCTATTCTATCGGCACTCAGGTGAATTCGTGATCAATTTTTCTTCGAAAAATAGACACTCA
>JABMQZ010000279.1 GCA_013202965.1 Bacteroidota bacterium
CAACAAATGTCCTGAGCACTTCGTCAAGCTCAGTATAAACCCTGTCGAAGGGCCCAAACCCATTCTGACTACTGACTTCTGTCTTCTGACTACTGAATTCTGATTACAAAATACTATTTTTGCCTGCAGGCAGTTTATAATATGATTGTAAAAACCCAAAGATGATTCTAAAGAAGTATATCTGCACACTGATCATTCTTTCCCTGGCCACCACATTATGCCGGCCACTTGCCGGACAGGAGGATGATTACTTTGCAAAGGACTACATCCGGTATGATGATTTTGTGTATAAGGAAAATATCAGGAGCGTGGAACTGCACCGTGAAGGCTGGAAAATGTCGCCTGCAGTTGTTGGTCTGCACAGTGGTCAACAGCTCATTTTATCATTCGATGACCTGGACGCTAATGTGAAGGACTACTTCTTCACCATCATCCATTGCGATGCCATGTGGCAAGCATCAGAACTCTCGCAATCAGAATATATCAAAGGCTTTTATGATGATGAGATCACAGATTATGATTTTTCATTCAACACGATCAAAGAGTATACCAACTACAGGCTGAGCTTTCCTACGGATTATATGGGATACACAAAATCCGGGAATTATATATTAAAGGTATTTGTGGATGAAGAGCTTGATTCAAACGTGGTATTGACCAGAAGATTTATGGTAAGCGACCCAAAAGTCACCATCAGTGCTGAGGTGGTGCCACCCGTAAAAGTTGACGACAGGAATTACCGGCAACAGATCGAATTTGAAATTCATACAGGGAAGTATTATATCCCTAATCCATACCAAGACCTGAAGGTAATGGTATTGCAAAACTGGCGTTGGGACAATGCCGTGACCAATGTACAGCCCCGAATGGTTGTAGGCAACAGGCTGGATTATAATTTCAATAACGAGCTTGTTTTTGACGGTGGAAATGAGTTCAGGACCTTCGACATAAAAAGCCTCAGATACCAGTCGGAAAATATTGCACAGATATCATATGATTACCGGGGAAACCAAATCTACCTCCACCCTGACGAACGCAGGACATTCAAACAATACGTGCGTGATGATGATATCAACGGCAAATTTTATCTTGAAGCAGAAGATGCTGAATACAGCGACATTGAGGGCGATTATTCTTATGTTCATTTCACCCTGCCCTACCCTTTCCCTTTGGTAAATGGAAACCTGTATATTTTCGGGGAACTAAGCAACTGGCAGTTCACGGATGAAGCCAAGCTGGTATACGATTACGAAAATGACATTTACGAAACCGCCCTTTACCTCAAACAGGGTTATTATAATTATGTTTATGCTTTCCTGGAGGATGGTGTGGAAGCAGGTGACGTCACCCTGATCGAAGGCAATCACTGGGACACAAACAATGAGTATATTATCCTTGTCTATTACCGCCAACCCGGCACTTATTATGACCAGCTGATTGGGGTCGAGTATTTAAGTGCACACCTTTAGTAGATGGTTTTGGGTATTAAGATAGTGTAAGGGAGATGGGAGACTTAGAGACTATGAGACAAACAATTTAACAATTTTTGATATTGACTTATGACCACCTTTGTAATATTATTGTTAATTGTTGTTGCCTTTTTGATCATCAGAAGACTGTGGAGTAAAAATAATTGGAAAAAACCGGATGCACCCTTTTCACCGGAATGGAGAATAATACTTGCAGAAAAAGTAGTTTTCTACAATACCTTATCCGATGAAGAAAAAAGGAGATTTGAATTTAAAATTCAAGAATTTCTGTTGAATTACAGAATAACGGGAATAGATGTAAGCGTTGATCTTACGGATAAACTGCTGGTAGCAGCAAGTGCTGTTATTCCTATCTTTGAATTTCCAGAATGGAAATATACGGACCTTCATGAGGTTCTGCTTTATCCCGATATGTTCAATGATAAATTCGAAACTTCAGGACCTGACAGAAATATTCTTGGCATGGTTGGAACCGGGTATATGGAGGGAAAAATGATTCTCTCAAAACCAGCGCTACATCATGGATTTGCTAATGAATCGGATAAGAGAAATACGGCCATTCATGAATTTGTTCATTTGATCGATAAATCAGATGGTTTTGTTGATGGGATACCGGCACTATTATTAGAAAGACAATACACTATTCCATGGTTAGAACTCATAAATTCGAAAATTGAAGATATTTATGCCAATAAGTCAGATATAAATCCATATGGAGGAACAAATCGAGTAGAATTTTTTGCTGTTGCCAGCGAATATTTTTTTGAAAAACCAAAATTATTTGCCCGAAAACACCCCGAACTGTATAGCTTATTGGAGCAAATCTTTCATCAGACCATGATCTCCAGAAATCTGAATAAAAAGAAACTACGTATCGGTAGAAATAGCCCCTGCCCTTGCAATAGTGGACTGAAATTTAAAAAATGTTGTGGTAAGGCGCACTACAGTTAGCTTTAGACTGAGGGACTTAGAGACTGGGAGACTGGGAGACTTAGGGACTTAGAGACTATGAGACAAACAATTTAACAATTTAATTCTTCACCGGCACTCATCACTCATCACTCGGCATTTGGCACTCCCAAGGCCTTATTCGTGTCGGAGGGATTCGATAGGATCCAGTTTGGCTGCTTTAATGGCAGGGAGAATACCGGATAGCAGGGCAACAAGCAGACAAAGGCTTACACCAAGGCCTATCCAGTCCCAGGGGATGATAAAATCACTTCCGATGAGGCCGGAAACAGCATTCCCGATGATGATCCCGAGCAGTATCCCAAAGACACCACCCAGCTGTCCGATCACGACAGCCTCAACAAGAAACTGATGGAGTATACGCCGGCGATTCGCTCCGACGGCTTTACGAACACCTATCTCACGGGTTCTCTCTGAAACGGAAACCAGCATGATGTTCATCAGGCCGATAACAGCCCCAAACAGGGTAATGATCCCGATAATGATGGCCCCCATCCTGATCTCCTTCAGAAAATCGTTAAGCATTTCAACGATGTTATCGCTTTTAATAATGCTGAAATTCTCATCCTCTCCTATCGGCACTTTCCGGATGACCCTGAACAGCCCTGTGGCCTCACCAATGGCTGCTTCCATCTTCTGCGCATTATCCGACAGCACAGAAATGTTATAATTCATGTTGGGACGGGAAAAATACTGCCTGACATTATTAATGGGAACGATGCATCTCCTGTCTCCAGAGAAGGCAGCACTGGATCCTTTCTCCTTCAACACTCCAATGATCTTGTATTTACCGGGCCCGATAGAAATCACCTTATCAATAGGATCCTCATTCTTTTTAAAAAGTGTTGTCACGATCTCGCTGCCCACCACCACCACATGCCTGCCATCCGCAATTTCGATATGTGACAAGTTGCGGCCTCTGGCAATTTCATAGCCTGCATTGACAATATAATTCTCATCTGAACCCATGACTGCTACGTTCGGGCTCGATTTTTCTGATTCATACTTTACCGTTGCGATACCGGTACCCCAGGTACTGACGCTGACGCTGGCGGGAAATTCAAATCTCTCCTTAAATTCCATGGCTTCGTCGAAGGTGATGCTCCTGTAATATTCATTCTTATCACCTCCCCCTCCTCCTATATGGATCCTTAAAGTACGATTTCGTATGGTAAAAGTATTGGCTCCCATCATGCTGAAATTATCCTTCAGGAAATATTTTACCGCGTCAATGGAAGTGAGGATCCCAACCAGTGCCATGATCCCGAATGCAATGATGCCAATGGTGAGCCATGACCTCAACTTATGGCTTTTTATGGACCCAAGGGCAATCCTGATATTTTCCGAGATAAGGAGTTTCATGTCTGGCTTCTGTTATTGTACAGGAAAAGAGAAAATCCCCTTCAACAAAAATACAATTTTATCGTGATCTTCGCTTGCGATAAATATTAAAGGGGATTTTAAGGTAAACAGGCAGCGTATTTCTGCTGATCCTCATAAAGTCGATCCTGCTGGATCCGAATCCTTTATAGAAACGCGACAGGGCCTCATCATTGGATCCATCAAAATCCAATGTCAGGTGATTGTTTGAATGCTCTTTGATAAAGTGGTCGATGAGGAAAAACATTGCCCGTTTCTCCCTTCCCTCCTGACTTAAGCCAGAAAAAATGAAGATTGCTTTTTTATGGGTTTTAAAGAACACTGCTCCTGCACAAAGTTCATTTTCAGCAGAATACACCCCATAAACTTCTCCTATCCCTTTATAGATACTCGTATAAATCAACCTTTTCAACTTCAGATAATTCGCATCCTTTAAAATCCTGATATGCTGCCCCCTGTTCGCCCTGAACAATGCAATGACATCGTCAGGTTTTATACCTTTTACAAGCGTAAGTCCGGCAGATTCGGCTTTTGACAGATTCCTGCGTGCATTTGATGAATAATTCTGTCTGATGGTTTCATAATCACCAATCAGGTCCAGCTCATGGTTTATCTGGGGTGTAAAGTTAAAGTCGGGCAGATCCGGCTTATTGTGGATGTTCAGGTTCAGGTCGATCACCCTGTACTTTTGCGGGATGGCCTTTAAAAAATCATTGAGGACGGATGGAGTAAGTTCCGTTTGTGAAAACACACCCAGTTGCTGCGTAAAAAATGGCTGGAAGATAATATTGATTCCCATCTTTTTCCTGAAATTGATAGGAAATACCCGCTCATAATCACCCTCCACAAGGCCTTCCCATTCTTCACAAACCACATCCAGGAACCAGGAATATGCATATATCACCCCATTGAAGGACTTGCTGATACAATCATCCCACTTTTCTTTATCAATATGCTCGTATTTCAGATACTTTATCATGTTCCTGCAGCAAGTTTTATGATTTCCCTGAAAGCATTTTGTTTTTCCTGATCATCGGCCATGGCATAGTTATGCCAGATACCGCAAAGCGTTCCCTTACAAGCCTTCACTTCTTCTATAAATGGTTTAACAGTTGAAACATATTGATCCGGGCTGAGTTTCATATAATCACTCAAGCTGCTGTCCATAAACATGAATGGATATACCTTCAAGGCTGTTTCCTTTTCATCACCAATATTGTAAAAGCAGAATGGGGAGGCAATCCCGGCACGGAAACCACTTGTTTCCGCATACCCCATAGAATAATCTTCCTCTATTCCGTGTTTGATCAAATTATTATAGGTATCCGGAAATTTGAGACGGACAAAATGCTGCCGGCTTTTAGTAACATTTTTCCCGCTAATCCTATTGATCCTATCCATCTCGGTTTTTACCCGCTGAGGCTCATCCCCTGAGCGATAGGAAGGGTGGACTCCCAGATCAGCCCTGGCACCTAATTCCCTGATCAGCGCCACAAATTTTTTATTTTTCAGGGAGAGGTTTCTGTCAAAGGGGCCAGGGTCACCAGACAGGATGAAAAATACAGCATTTAAGTCATATTTTCTGAAAACTTCGCTTATAAAATCAAAGTTATCGTAGGGATCCCGGGCTTCCCCCCTCATGGTCCTGATCCTGCTGCGGATTTCTCCGAACTGTCCCCTGAGCAAGAGTTTGGCCATGGCTCCATAGGTACGTATAAACCCTTTCCCCAGGTGTGCAAAGGCGATATCGACATCCACCGTTGGAAGAAAGCTGTATTTTCCTTCCGGAAACTTCATATCCGGATAATATTGTAATAATATTTTTTTCAGGAGTCCGGCAAGGTGGTTAACAACAGGAATGTTCAAAAAGCCTTCTTTGTAGGCCAGGCTTTCAGTGTATGGAAACCGGCCATGTTTATCCGGCTTGAACGGAAGGTATTCTTCGTAACGCGATACCAGATAGAAGGCCATGGAGAAAGGATCGAAAGGCAGGTCGCCGCCTTCAGTATGAAAAAATACAGGGATGTCCTTAAATACTCTTAATTCAATCTGCTGAGTCCTGAGCCCTGTTTCAGAAAGCAGTCCGGCCGGTATCACGGAAGGGATGCCATCAATACGGGTATTCGAATAATTGACGACAGGATTCCCTGAGGATGTAAGCACATGGGGATCATCAGTAAGATGAAGCCCCAGTCCAAGGATATCTTCAAAAATCAATTTAAATATCCAGTTTGCCCTCGGACTTATTTCATTTATGTATACGTTTAGCACTTCTGATCTTGCCATGTGTTGTTCTGAATAACTTAAACCGCTTCAGTCCCTGCTTTATTATATCACGAAAATATAAACTATATGTGAAGCCGGCAACAGAAGCTGCATTGTTTTCCCTTATATCTGCACTGATAAGTCCGAAAGCAGGTCCGCAGCTTATAAGGGAAAACGGGATTTCATTAAAGCTGTATTCCTTTAGTATTTCAGGAGAAAGCAATTGTTGCAGACGGTCAAGGTGCATGGTCCAGCCGGGATTTTTGGCATAAAGTTTATATTGGCTTGCTGTAGTTTCCCCCTCCAGGCCGGTATAAACGATTTTCATCTTTCTAAACTTCCGGTACCAGACCTGTTCCGACTCCTCAACAAAATGTGTGAATGTCATTGCTTCCGCGACTGTTGTTCCTGCAAATAACATTTTTGCGTTTTTCTCCATCAGGTATGCAAAAGGAGAATCAGGGCCGAAAGAGCTGATATTACTCATAGCAGAAAGCATTGATGCATCATGCCCGCTAACACAGAAAGAATGCAGGGGGTGCTTCGTCCTGCTAAAATCAGCCCTTTTCAGGGCAGCCACAGCCAGGGATCCGGTCATAGGCATACTCTTTTTGATATCAAAGTGATCGCCATTTTCCAGGTCGAAATTATATGCAGGTATTAATAAGGTTCCCTCATCCCCCAACACCCTGAGAAAGCTGTCGATGAAGGCATCTGCACTAAATTCTTTCTCCATTTTCCTGGCTTTCATCGCCAGCCTTAAGACATCGGAGGTAAGCAAGACCACATCTCCTTCACGGAAATCCATTTTAGAGGCGATTTCGCGGTAGGGTGTATATTGAAGCTGCTTCATAAATCAATAATCTCTTTGTGCTTAGTAGAGCTCTGCAGCAAGTTTCCTGTATTGCTGTAATTCGGTTTGATATCCAAGTTTTTTCCAAAAACCAAGGGCCGGGAGGTTAGCAGAGAGCACCTGCAATTCCACGGAGTGTACCTGCTGATCGGCAAACCATTTTTCAAGGGAACTGACCAGTGCTTTTCCTGCTCCTTCCCTTCTTTCAACATCTTTCACAAAAACATGGGTGATCACCCCTACTTTCTTATTCCCCAGAAAATCAGGAGTAAGCCTGAGGCTGCCATGCGCAAATCCGCTGATCCCCTTTTCGCTGACAGAAATATACAATACGCCAAACCTGCCAAGGCTTTTCTTTACAGAGTCCAGCCACTTTTGCGGACCATCACCGGTCAGGGTGAGCATCAGGCCATGCCCCAGCATATCATCATACATTGCAGCAAACAGGACTGCAACATCCTCCAGGCGTTGATCCTTTTTATCACTCAATTCCTGTATCAAAAACTTATTCTGCATTTTTTGTATTCATTATGATATTCACCAATCCGCCGAGACTCGTAAAATCATCAGATTCGGCAAGTTGTTCAAAATCAATTTCTACTTCAAACTTTTCTTCTGCCTCTGCTAGCAGGTCGATAAATGCCATGCTATCGAGCAAGCCACTTTTTACCAGGTCGAAATCATTATTCAACTCTCCCCTGTTAATATCAAATAACAAGAGTCGTTCATTGAGTAAGTCCAGAATATAATCCCTGATCTTTTTATTGGTCATGAAGCTTTTGTTTTAGCTTATTCCGGTCAATTTTGCCATTCACGTTCATCGGCATTTCATCCACAAATATAATCACTTCCGGTATCATGTACCAGGGTAGCTCTTCCCTGCACCGAAGAATGATCTCATGCTCATCCTGTATTGAACCTCCACTGATAAAAGTAAGGATACGGGCTGTTTTTCTGTCATCCAGGATGCTTGCCACGAGCTCAGTGCCTGCAGTCTGCCTGATCAGCGCATCAATTTCGAACAAATTTACCCTGTATCCTGAGATTTTCACTTCAGCATCTCGCCGGCCCATAAAAAACAGATCTCCATCCCCGTCTTCTTCCACCATGTCACCGGTTCTGTACCAGGTCTGATCTTCACTTCCCCGGACGTGGACGAAATATTTATCGCTAAGTTCCTGATCATTCAGGTATCCCCCTATGATTTGCTTCCCTGCGAGGCATAATTCCCCTTTTCCTGACCTAAGCTCAATGGTATCCGGATCAATAAGGCAATATTCCTGTTCCTCAAAGATCTTACCGAGGCATACAACTCCATTTTTACTTTTCTTGTTCTCATTGTCCCAGGCATATGCGCCAATGGCAATGGTGGCTTCAGCAGGACCGTAAAGGTTGACGATATCCCGGCCATGGACCGCTTTCAGCCATTTTCCGGCAATGGTTTCCGGCAGTGCCTCACCACAAAAAAAACTCAGGCGGAGGCCGTTAAAGGCATCTTCTTTCAACAATCTCATTTTGTCCATCAGGATTGCTGCTGAAGGAACGGAGAACCAAACACTGAGCTTCTGGTCTCGAATGTAGGATGCCAACCTGAACGGTGATTCATCTTCGGGGATGCAGAGGCAGGCACCGGAAAGCCAGCACAGCATCATATCATGCACACTGAGGTCGAAAGTCAGGTCAAAAGTCTGGGAAAAACGATCATTTTCATTAAATGACCATCCGGCCAGGACATGATCCATGTATACGCAAACATTATCATTTGATACAGGCACTCCTTTCGGGCTTCCGGTGGTGCCCGATGTAAACAGGAGATAAGCTGTGTCCTGTCCCTTACTTAATATTTCCCTATTGCCCAGCTCCTGAAAATGATGTATTGCCAGGAAATGATGCTGTGGAAATTCCTTTTCCAGGATTGGATTCAGCTGTTCAAGGATCACATAATATGAAGTATCTTTTTCTTCAAGCAATTGTTTGAGCATGGTTTCGGAATGCGAATCTGCCACGATGACCTTTGCCCCGGACAGGGCCAGCATCTTACGATTTCTGGATACAGGAAATTTAAGATTCAGTGGCATATATGCATGTGAAGCGAAGAGCGAAGCAACAATGCCGGAGAAAGTCAGAAAGCTCTTTGCCCCAAGTATTGCAACTGGTATAGTAAGGTTCTGCTGTGCAGCGGCAATGGCATTTGAAATGGAAGTTGCCATCATTTGCATAGCACTGTACGTAAGGGTGTTATCGCCAATACTGATGGCTATATTGTCACTATACTTCTGAAAAGAATATTGAATCCTGTGTGCCAGTATATTTCTGTTCTTGCTCAAAATTATTTATGTTAATGGTTTTCTTCAAGCATCAAAGCATCAGCAAGGTACTTTGTAGCCCAGTTCGGGAAAGCGAAGGGTTCATACCTGCCCCAGAGAGGATATGATCCGCTCAGGGCACCTGCTGTGCTGACAGACTCTTTCCTAAACCCCCTGTTTTGCAGGTGTATCAAAAGTGCATTCATTCGTGATGCCGATTCGAAATAATCCCGGTTTCCTGAATAATGTGCGATCTTCAGCCATATTACCGACATCTGGGCACAGCCGGTGAGGATCATATGTTCGCTTCCCTTCCACTCTCTGTCATATCTACCATGTAAAAACCCATCCTTATCGAATTTATCCTTTAATACATCCGCAGCCCTTTTTGCTGCCTGAATGTACTTTCTTTCATCCAGGTATATGCCACAATCAAGCAAGCCATCAATGGTATAGGCAATGGTATGCAGAATGGGCCTGTCATTTCTTTTGACCGTGTTGTCACAATCTTCAAACCAGGCATTTTCATGCTGTTTTTTGGTGACGATCCAGTCCAGGTTTTTTTTGGCAGCCTGCTTATATTTTTCAATTCCTGTTTCGCGATGCAACAACAAGAGGGGATAATCAACATAGCTGTCGTAAACCCTCGCCCTGCCCATCAATGCATGTTTTGTCCAGCCTCCATTTTTATCCTGAACAAGGCATAGCCAGTCGCCTGCCTTTATCGCCCCTACTATATATTTTTGATCTTTTGACAGGCTGTGCACAGCCAGCAATCCGCGAATGATCTGGGCAGTGTTGAATACGATCTCAGCTTTATTTTCATTTATCCGTCCACCCTGCCAACCACCAGATGGCTTTTGTATCCCGAGCAACCAGTTGGCTGCATAAACAGCCTTTTCCCTTATATTTTTATCATTGTTCCTTGCAGCATATTCAAGCAGGCTTGGAATGATATAACCCGTGGTTTCCGGATAAGAAGATGTCCAGCCATTCAGCAGGTGGCAGGAAGCAATGCCATCATCCGGACTGGCATGCTGTGCCTGCAACAAGTATTCCACAGCATGGGCAATGGCAAGCTTATGTTGTTTTTGGGCAACGGATTTTCCTGAAAAGAAGCGATTTCTGCTTAAGTAATACCTGTAAAGATCCCTGAGCAAAAATGAAATTTTCCCGGAAAACAGGATAAACAGAAAATACTTGGCATATAGGTACAGGCTTCGTAACATCATCAGAAATATTCAGAGCAAATATACTGGGAATAATGAAATTCTTATTCTGAATTATGCGATAAATTATTCCAGGGCCATCTTAATGACCTCCTCGTATGTTTTAAGGTTGATTCTGCCAGCTTCCTCTGTGACCAGGGATTCATTATTCCAGAGCGTGATAAGTGTTCCGTTGACCGCCTTTACCTGCTCGATGATAGGCCGGAATACAGATTCAGGGTCCTGTGCGTATTCAAGGCCTTTATCAACAATAGCATAGGGCCATATCCTCATGTTCGCCTCCATCTCAAAATCAAGATCATAAAAGTTGAAGGGATCGCAAATCCCCGCCCTGAAGCCCGGTGTTACCGCATATCCCATGGAATAATCAGCTTCAACATCCCTGCTCACAAAATTCCGGTAGGTGAGCGGCATATTCAGCACGTGAAAATGCTGCCGGGTCCTGGTGATCTCCCTATTTAATACAAATGACAATCTTTTAAACTCCTGATCCAGCTTAGCCGTAGACTTCAGAGATGCAAAGGAGGTGTGAATGCCGATCTGACAATAGTCCGCAAGACTTTTTATCAACACATTGAAATGCCTGTTGTTAACCGGCACATTCCTGTCGTTGGTATCATATTCGGCGAAGAGCACAAAATAAATAGTATCTAAATCATATTTTAAATGCAGTGCGAGCTGGTCAGTATAAGTATCAAAGGGATCAGCTTTGCTGTTGGCGACCACGCTTATCCTGTCCGCTGCATCATTAAATTTACCATTCAGGATGGCACTGAAGATGCCGGCTGTCGTGCGAAAAAACCCTTTGCGCTTATAGAACCAGGCGGCATTGATGTCGATGGTAGGTATAAAGCTGTATTCTTTGGGGCCGGGATGCCAGGCAGGCCATCGTTCCCTGATCTTTTCAGCGATCCTGCCTGCCCAGATATTCACCATGGGTTTATCCAGGAATCCCTGCTGCCATGCCAGGCTTTCTTTTGCCTGAAAACGGCCATATTCATCCCTTACAAAGGGAAGATATTCTTCGTAACGGCTGACCAGGTAAAATGAAGCTGCAAAGGGATCGAAATTCAAGGCCGAGCCTTTATCATATACCGGGAAAAATGCGATGTCTTCTACATCCTCCACAAAGTGAATCTCATGGTTTTCAATTTCTTTCTCGCTCAGCAGGCCCTGTGCTTCAAAGAACAAACCTCCGCAATTGTTATCAGCTGAATAGTTGATCTTCGGACCTTCGAAGGCCTCAAACTCTTCTGTTTTGGAGGTAAATCCGGCCTCATCACCAAGTAAATCCCCCAGGATCAGTTTAAAGATATACCTGATTCGGGGACTTAGCTGGGGGCTGTGGATTAGGATCATGATGGCAAAGATAATAGAAATCATTTTCCACACTGAATCTTAGAAGATTTGAAAAGAGGTTTCATCAGATACTGGTTGCTTCATCTACGCCAAGGCTTCGATGAACAAAGTGGTTACTGGCTGCTTCATCTTCGTCAAGGCTTCGATGAACAAAGTGGCTGCTGGTTACTGGTTCTGAGTTCTTGTTGGAGGGTGGCCTTTCTTTTTCGAAGGGAGGGGGACAGGGGGTGGGTAAAAGAAATAAACCAAAAAGCAAATCAGTAATTTTTGTACTTTTGGGATTCCTAAAATACACATCTGCACATGGAAAACTTTGTTGTTTCTGCACGAAAATACCGGCCGGTCACCTTTGACACTGTGGTAGGGCAAAGCTCTATTACCAATACCCTGAAAAATGCGATCAGGAACCAGCATCTGGCCCAGGCATTTTTATTTTGCGGGCCGAGGGGTGTGGGAAAAACAACCTGTGCAAGGATACTCGCGAAGACCATCAACTGCCAGAATTTATCTGACAAATTTGAAGCATGTAATGAGTGTGAGTCCTGTGTATCGTTCAATAAATCTGCTTCTTTTAATATTCACGAGCTGGATGCCGCCTCCAATAACTCTGTTGATGACATCCGAAACCTTGTCGATCGTGTCAGGGTACCCCCCCAGGTTGGAAAATATAAAGTATATATTATTGATGAGGTACATATGCTTTCAGCAGCAGCCTTCAATGCATTTCTGAAGACCCTCGAAGAACCGCCGGCCTATGCTAAATTTATCTTGGCCACTACCGAGAAGCACAAGATCATCCCAACCATATTGTCGCGTTGCCAGATCTTCGACTTCAAGCGAATCACGGTGGATGATATTGCAAAACACCTTAAATATGTAGCTGAGAATGAAAAGGTTAATGCCAGTGATGATGCATTGCATATCATCGCGCAGAAAGCTGATGGCGCCCTGAGGGATGCCTTGTCGATCTTTGACCAGCTGGTAAGCTTCGCAGGCAATGAGCTGACTTATGAGAATGTGATCCAAAACCTTAATGTGCTGGACTATGATTATTATTTCAGGATCGTTCAGCATATTCTCAAGGGAGATGCCTCCGGCACCCTCCTCATCATTAATGAAATTATCGATAATGGCTTCGACGGACAGTACTTCATCATCGGCCTTGGGGAACATTTGCGTAATCTGCTTGTATGCAAGGATCCTGCTACAGCCGGCCTTCTTGAGGTGAGTGAAAACCTGCGAAAAAGATATCTGGACCAGTCCGGACTCTGTGAAACCGCTTTTCTGCTGAAGGCTTTAAGCATCAATAACCAGTATGATGTTCAGTATAAAAGCAGCAACAACAAGCGTTTACAACTTGAATTGTCGCTTCTTCAAATGTGTGGGCTGAAGGGGTTTCCGGCCAAAGATGCTGCACAGAAAATAAAAACTCCGGGCCTGCCATCCCCCGATAAAACACCAAAAGCTCCGGAGGCACCGAAAGCTGCAAAAATAAACAAAGAAGCTGAAGCCCAAAAAAAAGAAGTTGCAACAGAAACAAAGGAAGAAGCAGTGAAGGAAGAGAAGGAAGAAGCTACAAGCTACCAGGCAGAAGATGATTCCTTACTGGAACATATTTCCATCAAGAAAACCTCGAAGATCCTGAACGGTGATAAGGAGAAGGAAGAAGCGACAGAAGAAATCCATCAGCCAAAGGAAAAAACGCCATTCAGCGAATCAGAACTGCATACTTCCTGGGCAAAGGGGATCCCCGAAATCAGCAAACACTCCGCCAATCTGCAAAGCAGCCTGATGAGCAGGAAGCCTGTTTTAAAAGATGATTTTCTAATCGAAGTAACCGCGGACAATAAGGTAATCGACAAGGAGATAAAGAAGCTGGTCCCCGCATTGCTCAAATACCTGAGAAAAGAGCTGAACAACGACTTTATTGCCATCACCACAAAGCTTGCCGATATCAAGGAACAGCAGGACAAGGCCTATTTCCCCGATGAGATCTATAAAAAGATGGTAGAAAAGAACCCGGAAATCAAGAACCTCCGCGATCAGTTGGATCTGGAAATAGACTTTTAAATTGTCGATCCCTAATAAGCAGTACCTACCGCCTACTGCTCCTCCAGCATAGGATTCCTGACGTTTTCAGTCTTATCGGAAGGCAACATGATCACCTCAATATAATCAACACTGAAGAATTTATTGGCAGCATCTTTCAAACTTTCAATGCTCATGCTGTTCACCATGTCTTCGTAGTTGAAGAAATACTTCGAATCAGCATGATTAAAATCCTGGCTCATCAATGTTTGCAGCCAGAACCTGTTTTGCTTCAGTCTTTCTGTCCTGGATTTCAGCAAATTTTCTTTCACCCCTTTCAGGTCTTTCATCTGCGGGCCTTCTGCTTTCATTTTTTCTATTTCTTCGAAGACAATTGCTTTCAGTTTATCAACATTTTCCGGGTCGCAGTCGAAGTTTATCCTCACAGTATAGTGTTCCCACGGATAGTGCACCTGTGATGGGGAGACCCTTACTCCATATGTTCCACCCTGTTCTTCGCGTATGGTTTCGGTATAACGAATATCAAGAATATCGCATAGCGCCGACAATTCCATCCTGGCCATCGGGTCATCATAATCATACACACCGACAAAATTGATATTCACAGTCCCTTTGGGTACTTCCATATCCCGGATGATGGTCTTTTCAATCGTAGCATCCGGTGGCCTCACTCCATTGTCCTTCCACGTTTCATTCCGTTTTACCAGCGGGAGTCCGCCGAGATAGGTTAATATCATTGGCCTGGCTTCTTCCGGATCGATGTTTCCAACGAAATAGAATGTAAAGCTGCCAGGGTCCCCGAACCTTTCATTATATATGTAATGCAACTTCTTGAAATCGATTTCCGGCAACAGCTCGCTAGTCAAAGGCCTTACCCTTGGATGATAATTGGCCATGGTCACCTGCAGGGTATCCCGCAATGCCATTGCAGGATTGTTGGCTCTGTTGTCGAGAATGCCTTCCATCATGCTCAAAAAGGCATTGAAAGCAGTTTCATCCTGGCGTGGCATGGTAAAATACAGGTAAACCAGCTTCAGCATGGTTTCAAAATCAGCAGGAGCACAATTTCCCTGAAAGCCTTCCGAAGTCCCCCAGACATATGGATAGACTGTCACGATCATGCCGGCAAGTTTTTTCTGCAGTTCGATTTCATCAAAGCCTGCCAGGCCACTTCTCCCCACCACGTTGACACAATTCTCCGCCGACATCAGGTCAGGGATGTCGTAGAGGCTGGTACCCCCATAGCTATATGCCGACATCAGGATCTCTTCATCTTTGAAATCAGTTTGCTTGAAAACAACTTTCACACCATTGGAAAGTTCCCAACTTACTGTACCCATTTTTTTATTTTTGCTTTTCTTCTTTATGGTACCAGGTTCTGGTATTTCAGCAAGCAGGGGAGCATCTGACACCCTGTCGATATAAGGCCCGATCTCCATACTGCCCACTGCTGTCACAGTGGCCAGTATTTTCTCCTCAGATGGCATCAGCCCATCTTCAGATTCCGGCCCTGTGATTACAACAACACGGTTTTCTTCGGTGATCCAGTTTACAGCCAGGCTATTAAGTTCCTCCAGGCTGATCTCCGGCATCACGGCCTGTACGAACTCATAATCGAATTCGATACCCGGCACAGACTCATTATTCAAAAAATGGCTGTAATACTCCCAGACATACGTACTTGATTCCTGTTTGTCGCGTTCATTGTATTCTGCTTCGACCTGACGAAGAAAATCAGCTTTCGCACGTTCCAGTTCGGTCCCGGTAAAGCCATGCAGCTTTACCCTTTCATTTTCAACAAGCATGGCTTCAAGTGCTGTGTTGACCTTATCATTTGATGCCACTGCAAAAGCAAGGTAGGCATCTTTACTGCGAACAATATTATTATACATGGAAATAGCAAACATGAAAGGGGGGTCATCCTGCTGAATAAGTTCCTGCAGGCGACTGTTGAGCATAATACTGTAGAGCTCCTCCAATACGCCATGCCGGTAATATTCCATATCGCGGGAGGGATCAGGATCATGTTTCCAATATAGCTGTATCAGGTTGTACTGTGCTTCGGGATCGGTTTCTATCGCCACCAGGGTTTCCTGATGGTCGGGAACTTCAAAAATTTCTCTTTCCTTTGGGTTTACGGGTACAGGCTCTTTTGAAAACAGATCCCTGATGTGGGTTTCCATTTCATCAGCATCGAAATCCCCAACGGCGATCACTGCCTGAAGGTCAGGGCGATACCAATCATTATAAAAGCGTTTTAATTCTTCGTATGCACAATTATCGATGATGTCGATATCTCCGATCACATCCCTTTCAGCATATTTTGATCCATGGTAAAGCACCTTATCGGTTTTGGTCATCATACGGAACTGCGCACCTCTTCTCGTCCTCCATTCTTCGTGGATCACCCCCCTTTCTTTATCGATCTCCTCATCTTCAAAGGAAACATTGTATGCCCAGTCAAACAGTATCAACAAGGCGGTATCGATGTTAGTAGGGTCTTCGGTCGGAACTTTCTGCAACATATAGGTGGTTACATCATGGCTGGTAAATGCATTGATCTCCGGTCCGAATTTCATTCCAATGGATTGAAGATAGTTGATGATCTCATGTTTTTCAAAATGCTCGGTACCATTGAAGCACATATGTTCGCAAAAATGAGCGAGGCCGTTTTGCGAATCATCCTCGAGGATGGCTCCTGCATCCAGGATCATGTAGAACTCGGCCCTGTTTTCAGGCATATTGTTTTCACGTATATAATAGGTCAGGCCATTGTCGAGGGTGCCATAGATGACTTTCGCATCAAGAGGGACAGCTGCCCCGGGTTCATAAACAAATTCCTGCGCCTGTATAGACACAAGTGCTAAAGAAGCCAATAAGAGAAGGAAATACTTTTTCATGATGTTTTGATTTAGGTGATATTATCGATTGACATACAAATATAGTGAATGCAGGTGCTTAACGCAAGCTATTCAGCGTTATAATAACGGTTAACGGTTAACGGCAAACGGTTAAGGGTTAATTAAATATTCAGTATCTTTGTATTCATATTATCTATAGGATGTTACGTCTTTTTGCCATGTTTTATTTTTGGGTCACGGGGTGGAAGATCGCCAGTTCGCCATCGCCTGATTTAAAAAAGTGTGTGTTGCTTGCGGCACCGCATACCAGCAATTTCGATTTCGTATTTGGCAGGTTCGGGGCCACCATGCTCCATATGAAAACCCGTTTCCTCATCAAAAAAGAAGCTTTCAAGGGCCCAATGGGATGGATGATCAAGCAGGCAGGCGGGATTCCGGTTGACAAGCACAAAAACAACCGCATCGTAGATGTCGTGGCGGAGATGTTTGCAAAAAACGATTCTTTCTACCTGATGGTCACACCGGAAGGTACCCGTAAGCTGGTAAAAAGGTGGAGACGGGGCTTTTACGAGATCGCCATGAAAGCAAAGGTTCCGATCGCATGTGTTTATATTGACTACAGGAAAAGAGAAGTCGGCCTTGGCATGGTTCTGCATCCCTCCGGGGATTACGAAAAAGACCTTGCGATCATACAGGAATTTTACCGCGACAAAAAGCCACGCCATCCTGACAGGTTCAACCTGAGCCCGATGTATGATGAGGAGGGGGATTAATATACGGTTTACAATTTACAGTATACAATATCCAGCAAGCAGTACACCTACGCTAAAGCTTGTGCCTCCGCTAAAGCTACGGCGACACGCGGGCGGTGTACGAAGCAACTTTTGACTAAAATTATTTTGCGGATCCAAAAAAACGTATTATTTTTGCCGTCCCTTTTGAGGGAACAGTTCTTTACGGGAGTTTAGCTCAGTTGGTTCAGAGCACCTG
>JABMQZ010000280.1 GCA_013202965.1 Bacteroidota bacterium
CATTTTAATTAATTTCATTCACACGCTCTTTTCTCCCTTCTCCTTGAGGAGAAGGGCCGGGGATGAGGTGCTTAAAGATTGAAGAAGTATACTGGAGAAGGGCCGGGGATGAGGTGCTTAAAGATTGAAGAAGTATACTGGAGAAGGGCCGGGGATGAGGTGCTAAAGATAGAAGATTGCAGATTGCAGAAGTATTAAAACATCCCCCTCACCTCTTCCTTCAGAAACTTCAGCGCTGCATTGTGAGCTATGGACGACTTCTTCTCCAGGGCAATGCTGATCACCTGCTGCCCGTAATCGGCTACAGTATTCTTTTCATTCATCTGGGCAGCAGCGGTATTGATATCGCGCAGCACTTCCTCCTTGGCATTTAGTACAAGATCCCAGGCCTTGTCCGACATATATACCTGCTGCGAAAGATTATGTTCATACTCTTCACGCACAGTCCTGAGTAATTCAGCCTGCAACATCTCTTTGGTCATTCCCGTCCTGTTTATCCTCAGTACAAGGTTTGCCGGACTGATCCGCTCAAGAAAGAGGACGATCCGCTCATAGGCCTGGAATCGCAGCGGGATCATCGTTTTGCGATTATCTTCCTTACTTTGCTCCTTAAGTTCCCTGATCTCATGGTCCAGAAAAGAGCGGATCAGAAAATAGGCAGCAGCAAAAACCACCAATGAAGGAAGGATATATTTAAGTATTTCGAGGAATTCAGTCATGGCAATTGGATTTAGTGATTTTCTAACGGCAAAATACGAATATAATTGCAAATATAATTGCCGGCTTTTTCATGAAGGGGAATTTAGTACCTTTGCTTCTCTTTTTTAATACATAAGCGGTATCAAATGAAAGTATTATCGGATAGAATAAATATGCTCTCTGAATCAGAGACCCTTGCCATGACAAGGAAGAGCAGGGAACTCAAGGCAAAAGGCTTTGATGTGATCAATCTGAGCATTGGCGAACCGGATTTCAACACCCCGGAATTTATCAAGGAAGCAGCAAAGAAGGCCATCGATGAGAACAAGACCCATTACCCACCCGTATCAGGCTATCCTGAATTGCGGCAGGCCATATCCGAAAAACTCAAGAGAGATAACGGGCTTGATTATTCTCCGGATCAGATCGTGGTCTCCGGCGGAGCCAAGCATTCCATTGCCAATGCAATGCTATGCCTTCTGAACAAAGGCGATGAGGTGATCGTACCTGCCCCCTACTGGGTCTCATATAAAGAGATTATCAAGCTGGCAGAAGGCATTCCCATAGTGGTTCAGACCACCATCGAGAATGATTTCAAGATCACAGCCGAACAACTGGAAGCTGCCATCAGTCCGAAAACCAAAATATTGATATACAGCAGCCCCTGCAATCCAACCGGCTCAGTATATTCAAAAGAAGAATTGAAAGCGATCGCAGAAGTCGTTGCAGCCCATCCGGGCATATATATCATCTCTGATGAAATATACGAACTGATCAGCTTTGAAGGAAAACATGAGAGCATTGCACAATTCGACTTTATCAAAGACCGTGTGATCACCATCAATGGAGTATCGAAGGGATTTGCCATGACCGGCTGGAGGGTCGGATACCTGGCTGCACCGATTGAGATCGCAAAGGCCTGCGATAAGCTTCAGGGCCAGATGACATCAGCCACCTGCTCCATCTCCCAGTATGCATCCATAGAAGCCATGAAATGTGATCCGGCCACTTCCGATGAGATCAAGGCCATGGTGGGAACCTTCCTCGAACGCAGAAACCTTGTATTGGGCCTGCTGGAAGCTATCCCGGGTTTCATAAATAATGTTCCCGAGGGTGCTTTTTACTTTTTCCCCAATGTCAAAGCATATTTTGGAAAAAAATTCCAGGGAGAAGAGATCCGCAACAGCAATGATCTCTGTATGTACTTGTTGAACAACGCCTATGTAGCTCTCGTACCCGGCGATGCATTTGGAAACCCCAACTGCCTCAGGGTCTCTTATGCCGCTTCAAAAGATTTAATGATAACAGCAATTGCAAGAGTTAGCAAGGCACTGGAAGAACTGGAGTAGAAATCAGAACTCAGATATCAGAAATCAACTCAAAACTTAAAACTTAACTCAACACCCAAAACCCAACACTCAAAACTCAATGGTCAAAAAATACTCCCACCTACTTGAATCTTTCAGCGGTCTCAGGGTAATGATCGTGGGTGACGTGATGGTGGATTCTTATTTATGGGGTGTTGTTGACCGCATCTCACCTGAAGCCCCTGTCCCCGTTGTTGATGTAAACCACCGCGAAGAGCGGCTTGGGGGAGCGGCCAATGTTGCTGTGAATGTCAGTGCCCTTGGCGCCGAACCCATACTTTGCTCTGTGATCGGTTCAGAATTGAAAGGCGATGTCTTCCTGAAGATCATGAAAGACGAAGGCATGTCAACAAAAGGAATATATCGTAGCAATAAACGGATCACCACCACCAAGTTCAGGATCATCGGGAACAACAGCCAGTTGCTCAGGGTGGATGAAGAGGTCACGCATGATCTGGACAAAACAGATGAAGAGGCATTTCTGCAATTATGCAAAAAAATCCTTGCAAATGAAAAGATCGATGTAGTCATCATCCAGGATTATAATAAGGGCATCCTTACAGCAAAGGTGATCACAACACTGATTGCAAGTGCACGCGACAAGGAAATCCCGGTGGTTGTCGATCCCAAGAAAAAGAATTTCGACTTATATCGTGGGGTAACACTTTTCAAGCCAAACCTCAAAGAACTCAAGGAAGGCATGAAGATCGATTTTCGGGAAGCGGATGAGCAGATCCTGCAGGATACCGTTAAGATCCTTCTGGAAAGAATACATGCAGAAATCGCATTGATCACCCTGTCGGAGGATGGGATATTCATTTCTTCAACAAAAGACGGCAAGGAGGAGAGTCACCTGCTGCCGGCACATATCAGGAACATTGCAGATGTCTCCGGAGCCGGCGATACCGTAGTGAGCGTGGCATCACTCTGCCTCGCCAGTGGTGCAACAGCCAGGACCATTGCCGCGGTGTCAAACCTCGCCGGAGGTATTGTATGTGAAAAAGTGGGCGTGGTACCCATCGACAGGAAGCGATTTTTTGAAGAACTCAATAAGCTTGGGGAATAATAGAGAAATCCATAAGTTTGCATAAAATTTCAATTCACTGAAATATTCATCACAAACACTCGTTAAGTAGAGTAAGTAAATCAGGAATTTCTTGAAGCCGATACGTTACATAATCATACTTATCATTGCCTTCATCATCTTTCCGGCAGGGAAAGCCACCTCTCAGGACAGGGGTGTGATGAATCTCCCGGCATATAACCATGAGAAATACCATTTTGGTTTTATCCTGGCAATAAACCAGATGCACTTCACCATTAAGATGAAGGACGGGTTTCAGAATTTCACTTACGACTCATTGCAATCGCCGGATATACACGTCGATTCGCTGAACCTGCTCAATGTTACATCCGATCCCACCATGGGATTTACCGTAGGTATTGTAGGGAACCTGAGGCTTGGCAAGTACTTTGACCTTCGTTTCGTGCCTTCCCTTGCCTTTGGTGAAAGAAATATCAACTTTTACCTGAAGACCTATAATGACGGAACGGCATCCCTGGTTGAGATAAGGAAAAACGTTACTTCTGCCCATATCGATATACCCCTTTCTGTAAGATACCGTTCGAAGCGGGTCCATAACTTCGGCGCCTACGTACTGGGCGGCCTGAAATATACACTGGACCTGGCTGCCACCCGGGCCGACAAGAAAGAAGAAGAGAATGAGACCCTGGTGAAACTCCAGAAGCACGACGTCTCTGCCGAAGTGGGTGTAGGCATTGAGTTTTATAATGCCTGGTTCAAGTTCGGCATTGAGGCCAAGATGTCATACGGCCTTACCGACCTACTGCGCCGCGAGGAAAACGTCTACTCAGGCGGTATCGAAAGTTTAAAATCTAAGATCTGGCAGCTTTCGTTTACATTCGAATAGGGTGCCGGGAACCAGGTTCCGGATACCGGGATTTTGAGCCTTAAATCTCAGTTATTCGCTATTCCCTATTCGCTATTCGCTATTCGATATTCCCTAGCTTCCATTTTCCTCATCCGCCTGAAACTTAAACCCAAGTCTTTTGCCTGTCTTCAGCCGCATGGAGTCGAGGGCGGTAAGAAATTCCATGGCGCTGACTTCTTTCACCTGGTCGTAGGGTGGGGTGAGCAGGTCGAAGTCGATGGTATATTGCATGGCCTGTTCAATGATATCGCACACCTTGTCCTGGTTGAGAGGAGTGTCCACGAAATTATTGGGAAGCAATCGCAGTTCCCTCTTCCCGTCGATATAGAAATGTTGATCTTTGTTGATAAAGACACGGCCAAGCAGGTATCCCACGTCATTCACACGCCGGTATTTAAATGAATCGCGCAGGAAGTTGAATATATTGATCACCCCACAGAAAGAGCGTGTGGCATCCTCTTTCACATAGGATGTCTTGTGGATGATATGATCGCGCGGAAATTCGAATACATTGGTATGCATCATAAATACCAGCACATCGCCGGCAAACTTGAGTTGTACTTCAAACTGTCCTTTTTCACTGAATTCCATAGGTATTTCCACATCCTTGTCGAGGCCGGCCTTCTCATATTCTTCTGTCAGGCCACGCAGTGTATCCTTGAACATCAGGAATGACTCGTAAGTATTTTTAAAGATCTTTTGTTTGAGCGTACCTTTTTCCACCAGGCTGGCGAATAGTTTTTGTCTTCGATCGGGATTGGTCATGTTGGTTTTGATTAAGAAGGGTAAAGATAATGAAAAACTGGTTACTGGTTACTGGTTACTAGCACCTGGTAGCCAGTAGTCAGAAATTATTAATAATATTTTTGCTGAATTAAAAATTAGTTCTATTTTTGCACTCCGAAAATGAACGGCCCGTTCGTCTAGCCAGGTCAGGACGCCAGGTTTTCATCCTGGTAACAGGGGTTCGAATCCCCTACGGACTACAAATATTGTATAAATAATTTAGATTATGGCTAATCACAAATCAACGATAAAGAGAATAAGATCAACTGAAACAAGAAGACTTCGTAATAAATATTATGGCAAAACAATGCGTAATGCTATTAGAGAATTCAGACTACTTACTGTAAAGAAAGATGCTCAAGAAAAATTCACTTCATTGCTTTCAGTTATTGATAAAAACGCAAAACGTAATATCATTCATAAG
>JABMQZ010000281.1 GCA_013202965.1 Bacteroidota bacterium
CCGGATGAGCATATTCCATAAACAAAGTTAAGCATTATGACGAACTGATCCGATAAATGCGGGATCTAATTCGGATACTAGATACTGGATACTGGATCCTGGTTGAGCGAGGGAAAGATAGTGGAGAGGATTAATTAAGCTTAGCATCCATTGGATATTTCAATCCCTCGATCTTTATGAGTTCAATTTTTACAGATCCAACGATCACTGCCGATTTTACCAGTATGGGCGCCTTGTTCCTGTCATCGGTTACCCATATGACCATAGGATAAGGTTCCTGGAACATCTCACCCTGTGCAACCATGGGTTTAAATTTCAGGCAACGAAATTTCCCAAACTTTGTTTCCACTATTTCCTTTCCGAGATAAACGATCTTGCTTACGTAAGCTGAATCATCAAGAAAAAAATTAAGCATATATTCCTGGTTCATCCTGGCATCACTGAAATCGATGGTTCTCATATAATAAAATGCAGAAACGATGTCCTGCACATTAGGGGGGATAGATTTTTCTGCCCTCCGGCTTATGGCAATGTGATTTACATGGTCGAAATCCACATCATCTTCGTAAACATATGAGCCTTCTCGTGTACGGCGTATAAAATGATAGGGAATGATGGCTTCTTCATCAATGAAAGATTCAAAATGGTCTTCGACTTTAAAAAACCAGTTAAAAAATCCTACGGATTTACCAATTACCTCCAGGTGGAACGTATTGCGCCCGTGAAACTGTCTGACATCATCTTTAATGCTGATGATTCCTACTCCTGCCGAAAGTCCTGAAGTGAGCCATGAATCATAATAGACCCTGTATTTCCCTGATTCGCCTCTTTGAAATGGGATTTCATCAACAGTTCTCAGGGTATCCTGAGCATGAAGGCCTGCCGTTGCCAGCAGCATTACGAATATAATGATTCCTGTTATTTTCCCGTACATAATATCTGTTTTATGAAGGTATTTCAAAAAGTATTCCAAAAATAAAACAAGTTCCCCAAAAAATCTTAAATAACCACATTGATGATCCTTTTGGGTACTACGATCACTTTTTTGGGAGGCTTATTTTCCAGCCATCTTTGTGCTTCCTCTGATTCCAGCACTGCTTTTTCAATCTCTTCCCGGCTCATATCCAGTGGAAATTCGAGTTTAAACCTGAGCTTACCATTAAAGGATACAGGATACAGGAAACTTTCTTCGACAAGATATTTGCCATCCCATTCGGGATAAGCTGAATAAGTAAGCGTATTCTCATGGCCCAGCTGATGCCACAGCTCCTCACCAATATGCGGGGCATAGGGGGCGATCAGCACTGCAAGGGGCTCCAGGATTTGCTTCTTCCTGCATTCCAGGTCCGACAACTCATTCACACAAATCATGAATGTACTCACGGCAGTATTAAAAGAAAATCGCTCGATATCTTCCCTGATCTTTTTTATGGTTCTGTGAAGGATCTTCAGCTCGGCAGCATTCGGATCTTCATCTGTAATCATAAATGTGCCATCATTGTCGTGATACAGTCTCCACAATTTCCTAATAAAGCGGAAAACCCCTTCAATTCCTTTGGTATCCCATGGTTTATGATGTTCGAGGGGACCCAGGAACATCTCATATAAACGGAGTGTGTCAGCTCCGTATTTTTCGATCAGCTCATCAGGGTTCTGAACATTGTGCTTGGATTTTGACATTTTCTCAATTTCCCAGCCACAGATATATTTCCCGTCTTCAAGAATGAATTCAGCATCTTTAAATTCAGGGCGCCAGCTTCTGAATGCATCCTGGTCAAGTACGTCATTGTCTACCATGTTAATATCAACATGGATAGGGGAAGTATTGTAATCTTTGATCAGGTTCAGGGAAACAAAAGTATTGCTGCCCTGCAGCCTGTAAACAAAATTTGACCGGCCTTGTATTTTTCCCTGGTTGATGAGTTTTTTAAATGGTTCTTCCTTACAGGCGAGGCCGATATCAAACAGGAACATACTCCAGAAGCGGGCATAGATCAGGTGACCTGAAGCATGTTCATCCCCGCCGATATACAGATCAACATCCTGCCAGTACTGATTGGCTTCTTTGGAAAAATATTCCTTGTCATTATTGGGATCCATATATCTGTAATAGTAGGCGCTTGATCCGGCAAAGCCGGGCATAGTATTTGTTTCGAGAGGATAACCGTCTTTATTTACCCAGTTTTGAGCACGGGCGAGGGGAGGTTCCCCGCTTTCGGTAGGGAGATATTTATCTACTTCGGGCAATTCAAGGGGCAGTTCCGATACGTCAAGCATGTAGGGCATGCCGTCTTTATAATAAACAGGGAAAGGTTCACCCCAATAGCGCTGACGGCTGAAGATCGCATCTCTCAGCCGGAAATTCACGGATCCGAATCCAATATTATCTTTTTCAAGTTTATCAATGGTAGCACGGATAGCATCTTTAACCGGCATGCCACTGATGAAGCCCGAATTGATCATCACTCCCTCTTTTGCGTCATATGAATCGTCCCATCCGGCAGGCTCACTGCTCTGTTCTCCTTCTTTAGCCACCACCTGGATAATAGGAATCTTGAAATGTTTTGCAAACGCAAAATCCCTGCTGTCATGCGCAGGGACTGCCATGATGGCTCCTGTACCGTATCCCATCAAAACATAATCAGCTATCCAGATCGGAATTTCTTCACCATTAGCAGGGTTAATACCATAAGCTCCCGTGAACACTCCTGAGATCTTTTTCACTTCTGCTACACGTTCTCTTTCCGAACGGTTTTTGGCCATTTCAACATAGGCCATCACTTCATCTTTTTTATCCGGAGCAGTAATCTCTTCCACCCATTCATGCTCGGGAGCGAGCACCATGAAGGTAGCTCCCCACAGCGTATCGGGGCGTGTGGTGAACACTTCCAGCACCTTGTCATGGCCTTTAATACTGAAGTTCACAGAGGCTCCTTCCGACCTGCCAATCCAGTGTTTCTGGATTTCCAGCAGGGATTCGGTCCATTCGAGTTCTTTCAATCCGTCCAGCAGGCGTTGAGCATAAGCTGTTATTCTGAGTGACCATTGCTTCATCAGTTTTCTTTCCACCGGATGGCCGCCCCTTTCGGAAAGGCCGTCTTTCACTTCATCATTGGCAAGTACGGTTCCCAGATCAGGGCACCAGTTTACCCATGTGTCGGAAAGATAGGCAAGCCTGTAATTCATCAAGGCTTCTTGCTGTTGTTGTTCATTCCATGAATTCCAGTCCCCGGCAGAAAATATATCACACTCAGTGCAGGTAGCATCTAAGCCCTTATTCCCTTCGGCTGCAAAGGTCTTTATAAGCTCTGCTATCGGCTCTGCTTTATTGGTTTTATTGCTGTACCAATGCTCAAACAACTGGATGAATGTCCATTGGGTCCACTTATAATAATGCGGATCAGAGGTTCTGACTTCACGGCTCCAATCAAAGGAAAATCCAATCTTATCGAGTTGTACCCTGTATCTGTCAATATTTTTATAGGTAGTTATTTGTGGGTGGGTCCCGGTTTGGATAGCGTATTGTTCGGCAGGAAGCCCGTATGCATCAAAACCCATAGGATGAAGTACATTATATCCTCTGTGACGCATGTATCTTGCATAGATGTCGGATGCAATATACCCAAGAGGATGTCCTACATGAAGACCTGACCCGGAGGGGTAAGGGAACATGTCAAGTACATAATATTTTGGTTTGGAGGAATGATTGGGTGCCACAAAGGTATTATGTGCCCGCCAGAATTCCTGCCATTTTTTTTCTATTTCCTTAAAATTATATTCCATCGAATTTATTTCCTGAAGAGCTGTTTTCTGCTGCTTAATGCAGCCCTGATAGCAGCCTGCTATTTTCAAGATGCGAAATTAGGAAAAAGATGGGAATAAATTGTAGATACTGGATATTGGATACTGCTTACCCACCCCCTGTCCCCCTCCCTTCGAGAATGGAGGGGCCGAGGGTGGGTAAAAAGACATATTGTCTAAACAATTCAATCAGTTCCACGAAGCCTTCGTCCACTGTCAGGGAATTAACTAAAAAGCCTAACTTTGCATAGGATCATATCCGGCATCAAATAATATTAGATTCTGAGATGAGTAAAAAAGATGAACGCTACCAAAGGCGAAAACTACATTCTTCCAGGGCTACAGCCCTTATCAGTATTACATTGGTTTTGTTTATGCTGGGATTGCTGGGACTGATCGTCCTTCATGCCCAGAAGTTATCCGAATATGTCAAGGAAAATATCGGCTTTTCGATTATCATGAAAGAAGGCGTCAGGGAGGCCGGAATTGTGCAATTGCAAAAAACGATGGATGCTTCCAGGTATGTGAAATCTACTGAATATATCACTCCTGAGCAGGCTGCCGAAGAGTTGCAGGAAGACCTTGGAGAGGATTTTATCAGTTTTCTCGGATATAATCCGCTGCTTCCTTCCATCGAACTCAAGCTGAAAGCCGAATATACCAATATTGATAGTCTGGCATTGATAGAAAATGAATTGCTTGCCAATCCCGATGTAAAAGAGATTTATTACCAGAAAGACCTGGTACACCTGATCAACAAAAACATCCGGCGTATAAGCCTGGTAATTCTTGGCTTCAGTGTACTGCTTCTTGTCATTGCCATTGCCCTTATCAATAATACCATTCGATTGACGGTTTATTCCAGGCGTTTTATTATCAAGACCATGCAGCTTGTAGGTGCGACCGGAGGATTTATCAGAAGACCGTTTTTATGGAAAGGAGTAGTGCAGGGAATGTATGCGTCTTTTATTGCGATCATATTTCTGGGGGTGATCCTTTACTTTTCGCAAAAAGAACTTCCTGAGCTTGTAAACCTGCAGGATATCGCCCTCATTCTTACCCTGTTTGGCTTTGTATTCATTACGGGCATCATCCTGACATATTTATCTACATGGTTTGCAGTGAAACGATACCTGAGAGCAAAAGCAGATCAATTGTACTATTAGATACTATTTGGATTTTGTTTGCAATATCCAATTAGACTAAATCTATTGATTTATCATCCAAAACAATGTACTTTTGCCCCAATCAGGCAGGTTAAAAAATGTTAATCATGCATGTGTATGTAATTTTCGGCCTACTTTTGACTTATATAAATCGCATTTCATATGGCTACCAAAAAAAAGAAACCTTTGAAAACAATGAAACCGGGTGTTGATACAATCGCAAAACCGAAGGTTTCCGGTGAATCTGCTCTTGCTTTTGCTTTCGGAAAGGAAAACTACCGTCTGCTTATTATCGGCCTGGTGGTGATCTTTGTGGGATTTCTGTTGATGATAGGCGGTGGCTCCGATGATCCTAATGTGTTTAGTGAAGACATTTTTAGTTTTCGGAGAATGACCTTGGCCCCCATCATTATCCTTGCCGGGTATATCATTGAGATATATGCCATCATGAAGAAACCCAGGGACTGATCATATTTCCTTTTTATTTATGAATTGGCTGGAAGCATTAATACTTGGAATTGTCCAGGGACTGACAGAATTTTTACCTGTGAGCAGCAGTGGCCATCTGGAACTGGGTAAGGCCCTTCTTGGAGTAAATGCGGAAAACAGCCTGATGTTTACTGTTGTTGTGCATGGTGCCACTGTCCTTAGTACCATTGTTGTATTTCATAAAGATATTCTAAAACTATTGAAGGGCCTTTTGGCTTTCAGATGGAATGATGAAACCGCTTATATTGCGAGAATATTTATCTCAATGATCCCGGTAATATTTCTTGGGATATTCTTTAAGGAAGAAGTAGAAGGATTTTTTACGGGAGATGTAGTCCTGGTTGGATCCATGCTGATCGTAACCTCTGTGTTGCTCTTATCTACTTACCTGGTAAAAAATAATACTAAAAAGATCTCATTCCTTGATTCGTTTATCATTGGGGTGGCTCAGGCCCTGGCTGTATTACCGGGCATTTCCCGTTCAGGAGCAACCATCTCAACAGCTTTGCTGCTTGGCA
>JABMQZ010000282.1 GCA_013202965.1 Bacteroidota bacterium
GAAGAAGTAATACCTTTTCATTCGTTCCTTCAGGAAAATAACAGCAAGTGCAATAGCGAAAATAGGCTGTAGTTTCTGAAGCAGGATGACAATAGTGAGTTTTTCAAAATTTACGAGAAAAAGGGCATGTACCATACTCATGGTCCCTAAAGCTCCGCCTAACAATGCGATCAGGAAAAAAGTGATAACATCTGAGCGGTCGAATCTCTTTATTTCACGGTATTCCCTGAACATAAAAGTGTTCATGATCAGGAAAGCAAGGATATGCAAGATAAAGACAACAAATGCTACATTCAGGTTATGCAGGTTCGGGGTCAGAACAATACCGTCTACTCCCCACAATGCAGCGGCAATGCTGATCGCAAATGCACCGATTAATTTTTCTCTTTTCACAGTATTCTGTTCAAGGCAGCAAATATCGTAAAAATCAGCTTCAGAAATGAAGCAAATCTATAAAAGAAAAGAGCGATATTATCTTAGCGGGCAATTATTACTTTTTGCCAGGATGCAGCAACACCATCTGTAATGCTCAATATATACATCCCGTCAGCTAAATGACTAACATCTATCCTCTGACTTTCATTGCCGGATATAACACGGGAACTCAAAATTTTTCCTGACAGATCATGGATCTTTAATTTGAGATCGCAGCCATCAGGGTTTTGAATTGTTATATTTATAAAATCATTGGCAGGCTGCGGATAAATGCGTATGATCTTAAAAGTATATTCCGCGGATGTTCTTTCAGAAATACCAATCGGGTTGCCGGTGTTATAATAAATAAAGTTTCCTTTTCCCGGATCCCAGTTGCTGATCACAATGTCGCCGTTTTGCATGAATTCATAATTAATGGTTACAAGATCATTAGGCATAATATGGGTTTTAAAGCTGATCCAGTTTTTGAGTTCTGTGTAACAATATTCCGACCTGTCGAGATAATTATTGTTAATGAATACGCTATTGATTCGTTCAATAATTTGATGATTGAGGTAGAATACGCCTTGCTCGGCAACAGGGACTATGTTTTCACTATTGCTCTGGTAATTAAATTTCCCCAGATCAGACATTAAGATGGCTTCAACAACAGATGTCTCGGAGGCGGTATAAACAGGGATGGGATCCCAAAAATCACAACATCCCTCAAGAATTGTCAGCGGTCCCCACCAACTTCCAAACAAGAGGTCATTATACCCGTCGTTGTTGATCTCTGCCATCAGAATACCGGAACCGTAACCTACGTGATCTGATTCCCATGAAGGAGGTGAATGCTGAGGAATGGGGTTTATGAAGTTAAATTGTTTGATCTTTCCATCACCCCCTAGCTGATCATTCCCGGTCATTACAATGCAGGGTGGGGTGGAGGGGCCTACCCTGCCAAAATCAACCGAATTCATGAAGTTAAGTGAATTCTCCGAATACCAGTCCTGGTTTTCATCGATATGTCCCTGGTTGTCTGCAAGAAACACGTAATTATCAGTATATTCGCACACAAAGATCAGGTCAAGAAATCCATTCTGGTCGACATCTCCGAATTCAACATCCAATGCCCCCATTTGTATATTGGATTGCCAGTCGGCAATGGGATTAAAAGTGCCATTGTCATTGTAAAATATCCTGCCGTAATCATATTCCTGGCTATAAGGTTCACCGCAGGCGACTGCAAGATCAAGGTCACCATCGGCATCAGCATCACCCAGTGCACAGCTGAAAGTATAAAAATACTGGCTCTGAAACGAAGGAGTCCCTTCCAGTTCACTTCCGTTATTATAGTATATCTTAACTTTCCCGGGATCACCGAAACCGTTCGGGCCCAGGTATACAGAGACGGCAATATCAATATCACCATCATTGTCGATATCTCCTGCAGAAAGATGCCCATGATAGTCAATGTCGTTGGATTGCCAGTCAGGCAGTAAAGGAAAAGTGCCGTCACCCTGATTATAATACACTAGCAAATGTTGTCTTTCCATGTCATTTCCATTGGCGACAATAATATCTTTCCAGCCGTCATTATTGATGTCGGCAATGCCGAGGCCAGTAGCATAATGTCCTTCGGGACTGGTCTCGAAAGATGGTATTTGTTCATAAGGAATCTGGCTGAGGAGGGTCACGGGAAGAAGAATAAGAGAAAGGAGGATTAAGTTTTTCATGATGCAAAATTTTACCCAAGATACAAAAATGACCAGAAGAAATGATCTATTTGTTACAAATGAACAGGATATTTTGTAATTTTATATGCCTATAGAAGACTTATGCCCTGCACATCAACAATTATTGATCAACATAGAATGATGCCATGAAAACTCAATACATCCACTTCACTCTCGCCC
>JABMQZ010000283.1 GCA_013202965.1 Bacteroidota bacterium
GAATATTCCCTGCCCTAATATGGCCTGAAGCTTATATTTCAGGCCTGAATTGAGTACGGTGGATTTACGGATGGTGACTTCAGCATCTTGAGGGAAGTGGTTTCCTTCTCCCCAGGGATAGATCTTGTGTTTAAGAAATGTTTCAACATCTTCATTCGGTGGTGCCGAAGAAGAAGATGAAGGTGTTCCAGTAGTTGAAAAAAAGGCATTATGGCTGAAAGCCAACAAAGGAATACCTTGTTTATTGAATAATACTTCCATTATTTGAGAATTACAGGATTGCCATTGAATTCAAGGATAGACCAGATATAAACCGGTGTATGGTGATCCATAGGATCAAAGTTCCGATCAACGAGCCTAACGCCTCTCATTGCATTTGCTTTGAGATTCATATTTAGGCCGGTAGAAACACAACGGTTATAAAAGACTAATTCGCCATTTTTCTTAACGAATTTGATAGAGAAGGTTTTCTGTTTGCCATCAGGTGTAAGCTTTTCATCAAGTTCGGATAGTACGGTTGATAATTTGAATGCTTCCATAGAAAGGATGTTGATTATAGAAGCAAAGGAAGATTACATCAATGCAAAAAAAAAGGACAGGACATTAGTTTTGGAATGACAAAAAAAGCCTGTTCTGGAAAACAGTAAAAAGGAAGGGATGAGTCCCTCCGAGCGCAAATATTATCTCTTAACCATTAACTTATGCCTTATACGATTACTCTCAACAGTGATCTCAACGATGTACATTCCTGGTTGTAGGCCGGAAATATCAATGGTACTATGCAGAGGACGGTTATGCAATATATGTTGGCCTGTATGAGAGTATATGTTAACTTCATCAACTGCTCTGCCATCTTCTGTTGACACGCATATCTCATGCTTTGCGGGGTTGGGAAATATAGACAGGTAATCTTCTGAGAATTGTTCTTCAATTGAAAAATCCTCACATGATTCCTCAACGGCAGCACGGTCATAACACTCGGCCCAATTATCATGTATATCAATAACTCCATTTGGGCTGAGCAAAAATTCACAAATACTTTGAATATTACATAATGACAAGGATGGATTATTAAGTATTGATAAATTAATTATTGATCCTGCTGAAATGTTATCAAAGCCTGATAAACTTGTCAAAATTAAATTCGACTCAACATGAATGTCACCATTTATGAACATTACGTTTTCAAGCCCTGACATATTTCTTAAAGAGGAGTTGTGATTAATATTTATTCCGCCACCAATAGCAGTTACATTTTCCATCCCTGATAGACTTTCCAACGCATCATTATTATAAATCGATAGGTCTTCTCCAATTGGAATCACAGTACCAAATCCTGATAAACTTGTTAAGGCATTATTATAATGAATTTCAACACTCCCACCAATTGAAGTGATAGCCTCCAGTCCTGTCAAACTTGCAAGAATTTGATTATCATAAATATAAAGGCCTCCGCCGACTGATATATCTCCACCAAATCCGGTTAAGCTGGTCAGAGAGGAATTCCTATTAATTAAAAAGCATTCACCAATAGAAATCTTCATATTAAGCCCATTTAATGTTGTCAGGTTATTATTGTTGGTGATTATAAGACTACCTCCGATGGAGATTTCTGGGCCAAATCCAGACAAACTTATCAGGGCATCGTTGTCATAAATCTCAAGGTCTCCCCCGATGAAAGTCAGATTGTCCAATCCTGATAAACTGGTTAGGGATGGATTACCTCCATAACCAGAATCACCAATCACAAAGCTCCCTCCAATGGAAGTCAAATTCTCCAGTCCTAAATTGGTAAGGACAGAATTGTTATATATGCCAATGCCTCCCCCAACAGAAGTAAAGGCACCAAATCCAGATAAACTGGTCAAGGCATAATTGTATAGAATATTAATGTTTCCCCCAACAGAAGCCAAGGCATCAAGTCCTGTTAAACTGGTCAAGGATTAAGTACTTTCAATACGAATGTTTCCCCCAACAGAAGCTAAGGCATCAAGTCCTGTTAAACTAGTTAGGAGAGAATTATTATTAATAAGAAGATCTTCTCCTAAGGAATACAAATTGTTCAAACCCGTTAAATTGGTAAGTGCATGATCGTTTCTAATGTTAAGATCTCCCCCTATGAAAGTTAAATTTTCCAATCCAGACAGATTCGTCAATGCAAAATTTTCACCAATAGAAAGGTTACCCCCAATGGAAGTAAGATTATCCAACCCAGACAAATTTGTTAAAGAATTATTATGAGTAATTGAAAGACTTTGCCCAACAGAAAATAAATTGTTAAGACCTGATAATTCTGTTAATATTTCGTTATAAGAGATAAAAAGGTATCCCTGAACAGCGGTCAATACACTTAATCCATTCAAATTAGTTATTCCACCCCCTTCAATATATACATCTCCCTCTATTTCAGTACAACCGGGGTAGTTATCCTGAAAATTATCAATTTGGGATTGAGTTTCAAATTCAATTCCCTCAGGCAAGCATGATTGGGATATTAATATAAACTGACTTTGAACTAAAATAATACCTATAATGATTAGCTTTCTCATGGTTTTGGAATTTGAATTACAGCACTAAGTTAGCAAATAATAGAATACCAATGATATCCCCACGCTTACCTATATTGGCTATTGGCGGCTGGTTTTCTATTTTCCCGATTTTCTTCTGTTGTCGTCTTTGCATAGCATTTGGCATTTTGAAACGCATAATTTTCAAACTACAACTAATTTTATTTATTGCTATAATTTTCATTTTTACTACTATCTGCCAAATGCACTATATTTGTTGTTGTAGGCTGGCTTTTCTACCATTCAATGTCTTTAAGATTTAGTTTATCTGCAAGTTCATCTACGAATTCTGTTATTTTTCGCAATACTTTATCCACAATTTCCTTGTCTAAGATTACGAATTCATTTTCTTTTGTCTTTCCATTCCTGTGCACTAAGTCATGTTTTCTCAATACATATTTTACTATTTCTTTTATTTCTGGAAAATCAATTTTAAATGTTGCTCGGTACATTTCCCTGACTTTAGGTAAATCATAGTAAATAGTATCTATCATTACTTTTTTAGCAGTATCTTTCAGTTTGTCTGTTTGCTCAAAAATTTCCCTCAATTCAAACTTCCGTTGTCGAAATTCAGGATGTGATTTTACAAAATTCTTGAAATATTCATCATCATTTGCAGTAAGGTTTATAAACGTGTCAGATAAAAAGGTCTCAAGGGTACCAATACAGCCAATATAAATTTGTCTTTTCAAAATTTTATGCAAATTAGAATCTTCAATTTCTAAACCATTAAGTTTCTGAAGATTTTGAATCTCAGTCTGAAAGTTATTATAAAACTGATGATTTTGCAGAATTGCTTCATATTGTTCATCATAATAGTCATTATCTTCATATAATTCCCATGGCTGCAACCAGACTCTTTTTCTGTCCTCAAGTCCATTTATTTTGTCTAAAATTTCTGAGGAAGAGTCTTCTGGAAATTCTATAATGTAATTATAAATTAGTCCATCTTTACTTTCATTAGTCTCTATTTCATAGCCAATTTCAGAAAGTTCATCATATGTTATTCCTAAAATATCAGCAAGTTTTTTTTCAAATTCTTCTTGCTGTCTTTCAATCATCATTTCACTTGCTCTTCCCATGTGTCTATTTTTTAAGTTTGGTGGTGGTAGTTAATTTCCTGTATATACTGGTAATCTATCATATACGCCATCATACCTGTGGTCATAAAATGCATTATGATGACCATTTATTGCTTCAATATTAACATCAACTTCATTGTCTATACTTACAGAACCAGAAACATCAACACTACCAGAAACAGCTGCATCAATATACCCCCCTTTTACATAAACATTCTGTTTTGTTGGGATAATCCCCGCATTTTGTAGTACAACTACCCAAATTCCAATAGTCATTATTATTAGAATTGCTTTTAATGAAATGTACTTTGATTTATTTTCCATTTTTATATTTATTTAAGTTCAACCTGTTTAAGTCCAAAATCTTTTGATGTAAAAACTATTCACCCTATTCTTAAAATCGAAACCTTGAGCAATAATAGATGTCGGATTAATAATTAAGAATAAGAGTGAAATTACTATTGATTTCGTCATGGTAAAATTATTTTATTGTGCGTCCATTCGCTTGCATATAACGCGTGTTGTGCATTGTGGCGCAAAATTCATTATTCTAATTTTAAAATTTAAATCCTTATAGTTTTTCTAATGAATTCCAAACATAAGACCAATCAACAAAAATCCCTTCTTCTGTCTTCTTAATCTCTTTCATAAAAAATGTTTCTTTAAGATAATAAAATTTATTATCAGGGGACTTATAAGTCAAGTATATATGTAAATAACTCAGATCTTTTTGTATGTCATCTAATATTTTATTTATTGTATCTCCCTCAAATTTGAAATCAATAGGTATTATTAGTTTGGTGGTATTTGTTACTTTATCAAGTTTTTGAGATGGGAATATAATGGCTTTTTTAAAGTCTTCTATTCCTTTGATCTTACTTTTTATTAAATCAATTGGGAATTCTTTGCTTTTGCTTAATGTTCCATAAACATAGACATCGATAGCAGGAGAATATCCTGTATTGGATATAAATATTGGATGTGTTATTAAATTTTTCTCAACTAATATTTGAAAGGGAGGTTCCGGTTTTATCCAAGGTCTTAATGTATTTTCATTATAATTCTTTTGTTCATTTATACTTAGCAGGTTTAAAATCAGAGTGATCAATATAAAAAAAGCAATTGCAATTTGAATAATATCACTTATGGAAAGTTTTTTAAATCTCGTTTTTTCATCATTCAATTCCATTGTTTTAAATTTTTCTATCTTTTTATGAATTTAATCAAATTTTAAATTGTAATTCTCCAATGTTTGCGCCATTGTGCACAACGGTTACGTATATGAAACGTTTGGCATTTCGAAGC
>JABMQZ010000284.1 GCA_013202965.1 Bacteroidota bacterium
AAAACAGACCAAGAATTGTCATCGCGAGCGGAGTCGAGCGACACATATACAAATGAATAAAACTTAGCAGATAAGCAATTCATCTTTTTAACCGGACAACAATGGTTTTAAATTTTGAATTAATTTCTGATTTCTGATTTCTGATTTCTTCATAGTCTGCCTTTTCTGGCTTTTTTCAAATCCTTCAGAAAACGTTTCTCCAGGAAGCTGTTTTTGTCAATTTTGCATAACTGTTCAAACATAGGGACAGTTACCGTAAAGGCCAGGATTTCAGGAGGAAGGTATTTTCGCATGGCCAGGTCAGTAGCTCCAATGACAGCCTGTGGTATGTCCAGGTCTGTAAAATGAGAAAGCATCTCCATGCATCCGGAACCAAATGGTGCAAGGACAGGAACAGGATCGCCTGGCCTGTGATAATACTGCGCCCCGATCATAAGTACACTAAGCTGGTCGGGATTAACAAAGAAAGTAATAGTCTTGAGATATTGTGCATGTTCATCTTTCAATGGGCCGATAAACAGAAATCCATGCTCCGGCTTGTATGCATGAACATCATCGAGCCATTCATCCATCAACTCATGATTTGCTTTAAGTCCTTCATCATCCGCAAGGAATTTGACATATTCTTTCCTTGTTTTTGTGATCTCCCCGAACAGCCATGACCCGCAACCACCGCAGCCATAATTATTATGGCTTAATTTAAGTGTGGTTCCTTTCTCCCAGGATTTGTAAAAGGCGAAAAAGCATGAATGCCTGTTACCCGGTGGTGTTTTTACCTGGCCGAAGTCAGTGTCCCCAGGTGCATCATATACGCCAATCAAAGGAATGCTTAGATCCAGTTTATTGATTATAAATGAAGCTTTCATTGAATTCGAATTTGTTACTGGATACTGATTTCTGATTTCTGATTACCTAATAGAGCGGTGTCACATCCATATTGTAGAACATAAAAGCCCACTGGTCCGCCACCTGTTCGATGACCTTTGATACCGGTGTGCCTGCGCCATGGCCCGCTTTACTTTCTATCCTGATAAGTACCGGGTTCGGCCCGCTGTTCTTCTCCTGCAATGTGGCAATGAACTTAAACGAGTGAGCAGGTACAACACGGTCGTCGTGATCGGCTGTAAACACCATGGTGGCCGGATAATCAACACCACTTTTGATATTATGCAAAGGCGAATACCCAAGCAGATAATTGAACATTGCGCTGTCGTCTTCGCTGGTTCCATAATCGGTGGCCCAGGCCCATCCGATGGTGAATTTATGATACCTGAGCATGTCCAGCACACCTACGTGGGACAATGCTACCCTGAACAGTTCCGGTCGTTGAAGCATGCATGCACCAACGAGCAATCCGCCATTTGAACCTCCTATAATAGCCAGCTTATCATTCGAAGTATAGCCTTCTGTGATCAGGAATTCCCCTGCGGCAATAAAGTCGTCAAATACATTTTGCTTTTGCATCAAAGTGCCTGCATCATGCCATTCTTCACCATATTCACCTCCACCACGAATGTTTGCAACGGCATAAATGCCCCCGTTTTCGAGTAAGACAAGGTTACTGGTCCTGAAAGAGGGGGTTATACTGATATTAAACCCACCATAGCCATACAAAACAGTGGGATTGTTCCCGTTCAGTTCTATGCCTTTTTTATGAACGATGAACATGGGAATTGTTGTACCATCCTTGCTTGCATAAAACACTTGTTTTGTCTCATATTCACTTGCATCGAAATCGATGCCTGATTCAAAGAAGACCTCGCTCTTGTTGGCCTGGATGTCTAGTTTAAAGACAGTAGCCGGAAATGTGAAGGAGGTAAAGGTGTAGAAGGCGATCTTGTCATCCGTCCAGCCGGTTAATCCGCCGAATGATCCCAGGCCCGGGAGTTCCAGTTCCGAGACAAGCTCCCCCTCCAGTGTCAGGATATATGCCTTGGATGTTGCATCTTTCATGTATTCTGTGATCAGTCTTCCGCCAAGGATTGCAACACCTTCCAGGACTTCTTCTTTTTCGGGGATGATGCTGACCCTGTCGGCAGATAAGTCTGCTGTATTTACCATATACACCATTCCTTTTGGCGCTCCTTCATTGGTTTGGATCAGAAGTTTATCATCAATATTCCCGATCACGCCGTAATCATATTCGAAGCCTTCAGCCAGTTTGATGAATTCACTGCGTTTTTTTGAAAGGTCTTTGAAATACAGGGAATTTCCACTTGTGGACTCAGTCTCGTATAAGATCAGGAATTTTTCATCTTCCGTAGTGCCGGCGTGATAATTCCTCCTAGGCAAATCCGGATTTTCATAGATCAGGATGTCCTCATCCTGGCCTGTGCCAATCTTATGATAATAGACTTTATGGTATTCATTCACATCACTAAGTTCTTCTCCTTCGGCGGGCGGGTCGTAGCTGCTGTAAAAGAAGCCGTCTCCTTTCCATGAGACCCCGGAAAATTTCACCCATTGAATATGATCGCTGAGGATCTCTCGCTTATCAATGTCCATGATGTGTATTTCCTGCCAGTCGCTGCCGGCCCTCGCAATTAAATATCCAAGGTATTTGCCGTCTTTGGAGAGGTTCCAGCTACTTAGCGCAACAGTACCATCTTCTGAGAGTGTATTGGGGTCAAGCAAAACTTCAGGTTCACCATCCTCACCTTTCATGACATATAATACGTCCTGGTTTTGGAGACCGTCATTTTTCCTGAAATAATAATACTCTCCTTTTTTCTCAGGTGTTCTGTACCTGGGGTAATTCCATATCTCGGTAAGCCGGTCAATGATCTTTTCACGGAACGGTATCTTCGCCAGATATGCTTCGGTAACGGCATTCTCTGCTTTGACCCATTCGGCTGTTTCTTCCGAATTGTCATCTTCCAGCCAGCGATAGGGGTCGGCAACAGGGGTGCCAAAGTATTCATCTACCTGGTCAACTTTCTTTGTTACAGGATATTTGATCTTTTCCTGTTTGTTACAACATGAATTGATTGTCATAATGATAATGAGGCTTAGTAATAGTGAAATGAACTTTTTCATGATTGAGTCTTTATTTTGAAAAAATAATATTGTTTTCATTCTACCATCTTTGCGAGAAAGGAGTTTATTTGTAGTAAATTTAGGCAAATTTTTAACCGAAACCATTATGACAAAAATAAAATCACTGAGCTTGCATAAATTCGATTATGTTCTTAAGGATATGAGCACTGATGAGTTTGAACTGAAAGGCGGGATCTATAATAAGATCACCTATGACCCGGAGGGACGAACCCTGAGCGAGCTCAAGTATAATCCGGACGGGAGTGTGGAACAGCATTACGGATATGTATATAATGAGCAAGGTATAAAGATAGCTGACCGCTCATGGGATGAAAATGGAGATCTGATCGATGATATGGAATATGATGTAGATGCTGATGGGAAAACTCAATTTGCATATAAGAATTATCTTGATGGTTCGAAAGATACTGTTAAGTACCGCTATGATGATGCCGGGAAGCTGATTGAAAAGGAAGTCAGGTCGGATGAAGACGAAGTCGAATTTCTTGAAAAATTTTCCTATGAGGGAGATCGTGAAATAATGCATGAAAGCTGGGGTGAGGATGGTGAATCTATATCCAGAGAGGAAACCCTGTGGAACGAAAAGGGGAACATTCTGGAAACGAAGACCTGGATGGCTGAAACACAGGAAACGGAAAGGATCGTAAATGAGTATGATGAAAATGCCGGGCTTTCTTCCGTGGCATCTTATGATGAAAGTGGTGGTATTATTTTTAAAGTGGAGTATAAACGTGATGATCAGGGAGAGATCGTTGAGGTGAGGGAGGAATCACCGGAGAAGATTGCCGTCACCATATTTGAGTATGATGAACATGGCAATGCTGGTGTACAGGAAGAAAGAAACGAACATGGGGAGATCAACTCCAGGATAGAACGAAAATTTGATAAGGAAGGAAACGTCACAGAATCAGAAGCCATCCTCGATCGTCATGGCATGGGAAGGAATCAGCATTATGTGCTGAAATATGAGTATGAGTATTTTGATGAATAGAGATGCAGGGTGCAGGGAAAGCTATGAGGTGTGGTTTTTTTTGATCATCGTTTTACGAAAATTATTCAGATTTTTTTGAACCTTTAAAAATACTGGTTGGCAATAAAAACTGGGCCTGTACCCGCCATTGCCATTCCGGGCCAAAATCGGGCCGCACCACATTATAATACAATTGGGTTTGCAGGTTTAAAGGAAGCTTTCCTCCAATCATTATTAGTTTCCCTCCCCCGGCACCCAAAGGAACGATCCACCGGTCTTCAGAATCAGCAGTCCAATCGGCAGTAATAATGGGCGCACTGTTCACATACCAACCTTTACCCAATTGACGTACAATAAATATATTCAGAAGCATGTGGTTTACATCACCACGATCTGATTTACCGGCAAATGCCCAGGCATTATTTATTAAGGCACCAAAGGTCCAGTCGCCCGGTTGGACCAATGCCACAAAGGATGGACCGGCACTCCATTTTTCCGTACCTCTTTTACTACCTCCGGTAGGCATTTCAACTACAGGTCCAATACCCATGGTAATACCTTTAGTTGGAAGTAAATAAAACGCGGTAAATACAATGTCTCCCAATCCGGATGAGTGCATGCCACTTTCCTCGGTAAAATCAGGGATGAATACTATAGGCATAATAGTTCTGGTGATTAGTTTGCCACCGGCAAACGGGATAACAGGCTGAATGTTCAGAATATCCATGTTGCGGTTGTACTCGCCATAGTTCATATTCAGGTTATTCTGAAACGGAAAACTCATCAGGTTAGCCATAGGGTTTGCTGCTTCTTTTGATAATTCTTCTTTTGATTCCTGAGCAAAAGTGAATTGGGAAAAGACTAATGCTACTGCAATTAAAATAATGCTTCTTGTTTTCATAATAGTTATTTTAAATTGGTTAATAATTTATTCTATTTTCTTAACAGAAGGCATTACATAGTTTAAGTGATAATTCTAAGTGACTTATTTTCACTTCATTCGTAATAATTCAATTTCCTCTTTAGTAGCTTCCAAATCAATCAAAAAATCAGAATTGGAGTGCAACATTGCGACAGCTGCTGCACCCATCATTCTTCCGTAAACTACATCGCTATGCCAATGTACATTGCATACATTTCGGCTTATGCCAAATTCTTTTCCTCTTTCCAGGATAACATCGGCTTGTTCAGGAAAAACCTCGGCCAGTATTAGTGCCCAGGCCCAACCAATAGCTGTATGGCCCGATGGGTAAGAACCATCTTTACGTAAACCATCTTCCTCCTCAGGAGTACAAATTGGAGCATTATTAACCATAAAGGGACGCATGCGCTGATAATGATTTTTTGCACCATAAGTTGATAACCCGGCATCGGCTAAAGTCCTGCGAAGGATCATATACAAATGAGGCGTGGTTTCTTCCGATATTTTAATATCTAAAACCATATTAAAAGCCTCAGTAGCTTCAGGAAATGCCAATATTGCATCTTTGGTGGCTTGTTCTTTTCTGTCCTCATCTTCCAGAGCTACATATTTTGCTGCTATCTCCTGATCCAGCAGAAAAGCGGCTGAACCTTCTTCCGGCGGAGGTGGTACTAATTTTAAGCTATTGGGAATTTCTTCTTTTGATAAATATCCTTCTAAAATTCCCGGACTAATTTCCTTTATCTCTTTTGATAAGGAAGTATCAACTTGCTGATGTGTAACTGTTTGCTGAGTACAACTCAACATTAAAACTGACAGTACTATTGCTGTCAGTAATTGTAATTTGTTATATACTTTTTTCATTGTTATCAAGATTATCCTTCTTTTGTAAGTAATCTACTAATCTTATTCATTCAAAACTCATGAAAAGATTATTACCTATTGTACCAACACTAAATCACCCGGCCTCCATGTTTTATCAATCCATGGTTTTAAAGGTCCATATACACGAAGAATCACGAACCAACTTTTCCCTGGAATTGTTTGCAACCAGTTGTTTTCAAAACCTTCAGGAGCTTTTGGTGAGAAATATACATCAAAAGAGCCATCTTCATTTTGCTTAAATCCTTCAGTTTGGCTGCCAACAGTTGGAAATTGCTGATCCGTTTGAAGTAATGAGCGCGTTTGAGAATCGTATAGGGTAACTGCCCAGAAATCTTTAACAGGAACATTTGCAGGGATATGGAGTTTATATGTTTTTCCTCCATCAAATTGATTTTTATCTGCATCTAAATATGCAATGGCATAATCAGAGCCGGCTCCTTCAATAGTAACTGCCATAGCAGGAGTAACAGCAGTATAGGCATAATGAAACATATCCCGAGCATCAGAATTCATGCCTCCGGTTTTATTTGTAAAGAATACGTTTTTATCTGCAAATCCCATTATCCAAGAGCTGTTTTCACCCGGATATATTTCAGCCCCAGCCATATTCATATCGGTACGCGGATACCATACTATTGAACGTGCCGCAGCATTACCAATAGCCACAGCTTCGGTAAGTATTTTTTTCATTCTTTCGTCAGGTGCAAACGCTTTCCCTTTTTCAATACCAATTGATGCAAAAAGTCCTTTCGTTTCATCATCTAATAAATTAATATGCTCGTCATTAATCCAATCAGCTAAATGTTCGTAAAATGAGAAGTCATTGGTGTGTATTGTATTAAAATCAACACCTGAAACATCAATAAATTCCATTTTTTTAGCATTGTCTTTATCGGCCAACGGATACAGCTTTAAGTTCTTTTCAACCATTTGAACCGCAGCTTCCAAACCATTTGCAATAGATGTACGCATAAAAACAAATACGTTATAAGTTGGAGCCTTTACTATAAAATAACCTTCTGGAATTTCACCATTATAGTCCGGGGGCAATATCAAATACTTCCCGCCTTTAGCTTTATCTTCACCAAATGGTCCAATATCAGCAACATACCTAAACCATGCATCGTTAAAAGCACCCAACATACCCGGGGGAGTTTCCATTACCATAGGGCCGTTTTCCTTTAAATCTATTTTTGGAGTAATATAAATGGTAGATGTGTTTGCCGTTAAGAATAAGGATTTAGAATCCAGCAGTGACTTTGTTATTCCTACTTTATTATATTGGTTTACACCTAAATCTTCTAAACCTTTTATTAACCCTCTTACCGAAGCGCCGGGTATGCCTTTCAGAAAAGCATCCACACCACGCATTCTATCCAAATAATCATATACATTTTCTGATGTCGCTTTTGAGGGTACACCATCAAAAAACTCCAAAGTTCCAATACTCGTTTCCACTTTATCTGGCGTTTGAATACTCGCCGGAATTTCAGTGGTCATTTTGTAATGTGGAGCATTTTCTTTTTCTTTAACTGCTGATTCCTGTTGACAAGCTGCAGCAATTAAAATAATTCCCGAAAATAAAATCAATTTTTTCATATTATTCCTTTTTATTAACAATTTATACTTTATTCTAATTTTATTATTCCTGTTTATATGGTTTAAAATCTTATTGCACCTTAACCAATGGAGGATTTACCCACTCACCATATAAAGCTTCCTCTTTCGGTCCGTAAAGTCTAAGAACACAGTAAAATGGACCCGAAGGAGCAGGTAGCCAATTAGATTTTAATGCTTCTTCTGGAGCATCTTTCTGAATATAAAAGGTTAATGAACCATCCTCGTTAAATACAAAATCTTTCAACATATTCGAAGTCAATAAATACCTGTCTAATTCATTATGAATAAACAGTTGTGTTATGCCATCGTACATACTGAACGACCAAAAAGCGTTCACCGGTGGTAATTCATCTTTTTGAAATGTTAGGGTATAATTATATTTTGAAGCATCATAAGGAACACCCGGTTCCTCCATTGAATAGGTAGGGTAAATAGCCTCTGCACCAGAATTTCCATAAAGACCAAGTTGAGCAGCAACCGCACGCAACAAATAAAAGTTATCTGAATTGTAATTTTCCTTTGTGCTTTTTATGAGAAAATCGCGAGTTCCAAAACCTTTCACACTAAGTAAAGGATCTTTTGAGTTAACCGCAACAAAATCGGTCATTTCTTTAATGCCTTCTTTTACGCCTTCTTCAATGGCTTTTTTAGTCTCTTCATCAAAGCTATTTAAATCAAATCCACTCTCGGTACCAATACCAAGCTTTGCAAATTTATTTCTCAATTTAATTTCAGATGGAACCGGGCTTGTTAGATTAAGCATGAAATTCATATAGTTGAAAGAAGCAGCAGTAAACTCATCGCCATCATTCCATACTAAGTAATTATCTATGTTGTCAGATTTAATAGGCTCTTTACCCAAAAAACTACTTAATCCTTGAATTTGGTATTTATCTTGAATTGCCTTAACATTTGGGAGATCATTTTCGTCCATTAATTGTGTACGTACTATTACAAAAAACAAATCCGTCTCGCTATAAAGCACCTCCGTAATTCCTTCTGGTTTCTCACCTTTCCAACCATCTTTAGCGATTAAATATTTTCCTGCCTTATTTCCGGTTGTTAACGTTCCCAGGTAAGCAAAATTATGGGTGTATAAATCAATAAATTGAAAATGATAAAACCGTTCTTCTTCCATTTTAGGAAGTGATATTACCATTGGTTCATTTCTTAAATCAATCCAAAACATGCAATAAGGGGTGTCCGAGTTTGGCGTTACTATTGCCTTATCTTCTGGTGTAAATAAGCGTGCCACACAACTTTTTTCATTGAATGCCCCTTTGTACTCAACTGATTTTTCATTCAATGTATAATTGTACATTGTTTTATAGTTTACCACCATAGGGAAACCATATACGTAAGCTTCTTTAGCTATTTCTTTTGCATCTTCAGGTGTTAGTTTCTGAGTGCAAGAACTAAGTAACAATCCTATGATTAGGATGCCAAATGTAAAACTGAAAATTGATTTTTGTAATTTCATAATTCCTCTTTTATTTTAAGAATATTAACATTAATTTTATTCTTCCGTTTTCTCTAACGTTTTATCTTATAGATTTGTTTATCGATGGAGTTAATTAGTACATCGTATTGCCATTGGCAGATTCTTTAGGAATCTGTTGCATTGAATCCCAATGTTCTATTATTTTGCCTTTTTCATCAAATCTGAAGAAATCCATTGTAACATATTCCTCATTCTCAGGCCATTTTTGATGTGTATGGAGAGCTACCAGATTATCTTCAGCAACCGCTCTTACGAATTCAATACTCTTATCTGAGAATTCTTTAGCCATTTTTTCGAAATATTCGATAAACGGTTGTGTTCCATCGCCAACCAAGGGGTTATGTTGGATGTATTCATTACCAACGTAGAGCTCTACTGCTTTGGAAGGATTTCCTTCATACGACATTCTGTAAAATTCAATGGCATTCTTTTTATTCTCTTCTAAATTCTGACTCATAAAGTTGCTGTGTTTTTTTTAGCAATAGTAAATTTTGTATTAAGGCGGCAAAAGTATAATATATAATGATTATAAATTAGACAACCCTGTATAATAGTAATATGTTAATATCAATAATAACAATTTATTAATATAGAGTAAGAGAAATTAACAAAAAAATAATATTGAAAATTTATTTTTTAAAGGCCTTCTTGTATTTTAGAATACAAGTCTGAAGACACAAATTTTAAAACAGAATTCATCACATCTTTCGCAATCTGCTGCATTTTTTCTGCTGATAGATCATTTGTGTCTAATCTTGAATACCACGATTCTCCAACAGTCACCCATAAGTTAAAGGTTTCCTCATTATTCTTTAAGCTAAATTGTTTTGAGAATAATTTAAGCACAAATATTTTAGATGATTCATTATATGCTTTACTAAATAAGTAATTATATATGGGGTTATTTCGATTAATGAATAACTGCTTACTAAATTTGAGTGGAATAGGGTTTTGTGCTAATAATACATACAAGTCGGGATAGAAATTTTTGCACTCTTTCTTTCCTGTAAGATTAAATTGTTGAATTATTTGCCAATGCATATCGAGCAGTTCATGAATGAAAATATCAATATCACCAAAGTGATGATAAAATGAAGCACGAGAATATCCAATTTCTTTGCTTATTTTATTAATGCTTAAGTTCTCAGGACCATCTTCTGCAAAATGCTCATATCCCTTTTCAATACACTTTTGCTTGAATCCCTGCGACATTGACATAACCAAAGTTTAATAAAATGTAACTTAACGATTACTTTCTTCTCCTACAATGAAGGCCAAGGTACCGGCGGCATGAGCTCTGCCGCCGGTCTGTTCCATCATTTCCACAACATTATCAAAAGGTACCACGTGGCGTCCGTCGGAGTGGATGGCATCTTGCAGAACATCCCACAGCTCTCTTCGCCCTCCTCAGGTGGGCAGGCTAATAAGCAGGATCTAATCATTAATCATTCAGTATAGCTTTTTCAAAAGCTTCCATGCCTCCTACTACAGGCAAAGTAATGCTTGTGGCATCCAAATCAATGCTCAACTCAGTACCGGGATCGGGCCAAAGTGTAAAATCACGATCACTTGAAAATATCATAAGCCCAATTTGTTGCCCTTCGGGAATTATTTGATCATCGGGCTGCAGATTAAAGGACATTTCATAAAACTTACCGGGTTTCAAGGGCTTACTGTCGGTTAAGGAGCGATAATTTTGAGGATCGGCCCATCCGCGGGTAATCAGATTATCCGTGATCTTTGGCTTCCTTCCCTCTGTCCAGGGCAAAGAAACCAACCAGATAGAAAGATTGGCTGCCGGTTTATTACTTGATAACTTAATAGTAATTTTCGTAGTGCCGGAAATGTGAACGGCTTTAGAAAGCTTTGGGCTAACATAGATCAAACGATGATCTGTGATTTCAGCTTTTGCCAATGCTTTACCCGAAAAAGAAAAATTGTCGACCAGGGTTTCTTTTCCCTGTCCAGATACCGGTTCTGTACCAAGTTTCCCGTGTTCAGGAGCACCGGCAGTGAGATACAAAGTAACAGGCGATGCATCAGGGTTTGGATAGTCAAGGTAGGGTGTCGGGCTGGCCCTCTCGTCATTTTCGCGTACGATCCATACCCGGGAGTCTTCCTCAACTCCGTTCTCGATACCATGCAGATAACGTGTAAACCATCTGTTCATCATTTTCATTGGCGGTGGCCCGCCATGTCCGCCCTGGTGGTAAAAAAGCTGAGTGGGGACGCCTTTTGCTTTTGCCGCTTCATATATTCGAAAGCTGTGTTCCGGCATCACGTTCCAATCATTAAAAGCATGCGACATCAATAAGGCTGCTTTAAATGGCTCCATGTCTTGCAGATAGTCGCGGCCATCCCAGAATTCGTTGTAATCACCATAGATCCTGTCCATCCCTTCAGCCATTTCCTTATCACGCACAACAGCATTACTGTATTCCCTCTTTGATTCGTCACCGCTATGAATGAAGTCATAAATAACATCAATATCTTCACCTCTCCATCCTCCCGGGCTCTTGATCAATCCGTTTGAACGGTAGTAGTGATAATAAGATGTAAGCGGCGCAATGGGGATAATGGCCTCCAGTCCTTCAACACCTGTTGTTGCTGCAGCCACCGGGATAGTGCCATTGTATGAGGTGCCTGTCATCCCTACTTTTCCGGTACACCAGAATGCTTCAACTTCTTCTTCCCCGTCAATTTCAGTATAGCCTTTCGCCCGGCCACAGAGCCAGTCGATAACAGCTTTTGGTGCAAGGGATTCATTATCACCACCAACAGTTGGGGACCCCTCTGAAAGACCGGTTCCCGGTGAGGATGAATGAACAACGATATAGCCGCGTGGCACCCATGTATTTATATGAGAGTTCGAGATGATGGGACGTTCCCCGCGGCGTTTGATCTCCGGTGGGTGAACACGTTCAGGAGGGACTGCATTCAGTTCTTGTCTTACATTCCAAAAATATTGATATGATCCGGACGCAACACCGGCGAAATAAGGACTGGATACGTAGATCACCGGTAGTTGAAGGCCTTCGGTATCGGTTTGTTCCGGCCTGGTCACGGCAACATGCATACGATCCGGTTTGCCATCGCCATCGGTATCAAATTCTGTTTCAACCCAGAGGTCGTGGCGGATCCACTTGTCGGGATCATTGAAAGCTTCAAGGATCTGGGCTTCGCCATCTTCAAAGACGGGGACTGCTTTTTCGTTTTCTGTGTCTTGCTTTTCCTGTGCCCCGGCGGGAGGTGTGAAAGCAAATAAAACAGCAATAATTGCAAGTGTGATCTGTAGGGAAATGAATTTTTTCATAGTGGAATATTTTCTATTATTTAGATTTGATGGTTCGGAGTATTCACCGGGCCCTGTGTTTGGCTCTGTAAATATACTAATTCAATCTGTTATACCTCGTCTTATAACTCATGATTGCTTATGGCCGATTTAAATTTTTTCCTGCTAAAATGTAAAAAACAAACAATAAAATATACCATAAAACTTAAATTTATCCATCCACCATAAATAATAGCACCAAAAGGATAAGGAATATAATCTTTCAGGTATGGGCTTAATAGTAGGAGTAAGGTGGGTGTGAATAAGAGCATCCATCTTGGGTACAGCGTCTTCGTAAAAATAACCAGATAGAATAGCAGGAGCGTCCAGATAGTTCCACAAACAAAAATCAATGCATATATCGATTTTAAATAAGTCCTGAGAAATGATAGTTGTTCGACCTGGAATGGTTCAGGAAGCCTGCCAATAAAGCCATAGCTTGCAAATACTGCATGATAGGATCCTGCAACAACAAACATAACAGCAAAACAGGCAAACAGCATCCTTGCCAGGATTCTGTTTACAGGTCTAAAAACTAAATAAAAGAGATATCCTCCCATGATAGAAAAAACAGCGGCAATGGGCCCGATCAACCCTCCCGCTATCAGTCTTTCAACAGGCATTTTACCCATTGTAGCAATACTGTCATAATCAAGTCCGCTAACCAAGTCATAATACAATAACATATCTCCCGTAAACATCAAAAGTGAACCGAGTATGCCGGATAATGATAATAGTCTTTTCATAAAATGTTTTATGACCGCCTGTTATGAGGCCTTAAGTTTTATTCTTTATATTGATACATAGTACTTTGTTAAAGTATTATATAAATTCCCTTCAAATGCATTATCAATCTCTTCTAAACTCTTTAAGCCAAAGATGAATGCTATCGCAATAGGGTCGCACCGATACTGAGTGTGTCCTTCATAAAACCCATAACGCATTACATAGAAGGGAAGCATTTCGCTGAAATCCAAATTAGTGAGCTTATATTTCAGATCAGCCATTTCATCCTTATTTAGATGTGAATATTTTTCCTTTATATAATTCTCTTCCACAGCTGTAAACTTCCTGTCAATATGAATATTATATCTGCCTTGCACTTCATCATGGAATATTGATATTTGCCAGCCTTTGGATCCACTTGCATTGAAGTTCAATAGATTTTCATTGTAATAAATGTATCTTATATTATCATAAAACCTTCCCCAATTTCCAAGTTCCGTTTCTTTAAGGATAAGATTCCAGATATGAAAAAGTGGCTTAGCTAATTGAGGATGGGTGAGACTCATTGTTTTTACCAATTGATTATCTCCTTTTAGTACTGAAATAATATCTTCATCATTAGCTAAAAATCCAGAAAATGAGTATGCATTTGGTTGTCCTGTGCAATTAATAATATCTATTGGAATACCAGTAATCATCTCCTTTTTATCTAATTCGACTTCTGAATGTAAGCCGGTTTTTGCTAAATGAGGAAAATCACCTGCATTAATAAATAATTGCTGGTCCTTTCCCATAAATGTTCCCACTTTGTAACTGTATAATAAAGGCTTTCCGTTTTCCATTGTTACCGGGACAACAGCATATTTATTATCTTTTGTAATTACCATCATAATTTCGACACTGTCCTGCCTGGTATAAGGTGAAGCTAATTCAGGTAATGAATCATAGGTGTAAGGATAAAGTTGATAAGTTAAAGGTTGAGCTTGTATCCCACTATTTAAAAAAAGTAAGGTGGCGATAATCCCAAAAACCTCTAGAAGTTTTTGTTTTGTTCTATTTTTAATTTTCATAATATGTATTTTGAATGCCACACAACGGTGTTGTGCGTTCGTTGTTTTTTCAAACTTATATTTATTCCTCCTTTACCATTGATTTAATAAACAATTGATGTTGCAATAAATAGATTGATAGAATAAGAAGAATCAGAGCTGTAAAAAACACCTGGAACATATTCTCTTTCATATAAAGCCCAAAAAGAATGCCCAATGCCATTTATCATTTCAATAATTATCCAAAACCAGATTAGTCCACGGGCATAGTTGTAATTTCTGAGAACCGGGAAGAACCAGCACCATATTCCGAAGATAAAGAACCCAATGTTGATTATTAAAAAGCCTGTTTCATGATTTTCGGAAATAAGACTAATTATAAATCTTACTGGTGGAAAAATTTCCCAAAGTCTGCCAATGTACTCTTCAACAGAGTGTAAGCCCTGAACCAGGACAAGAATAAAAAAAAGTATTTTATTTCTGCTACCCATAAAACTCTTTTTACAATTCTATAAGAAAACATTGTGTATTCTAATTAGTCAATTCTATACAATGTTCGTTAAGCATATGGTTTGTGGCGCTTGTTGAAACAGAAATCATTCTGCATACACCTCTCTATATTTATTGTTAATTAGCCCAAATTTAGCACTTTACCCGCCATAAACTATATGCATTGTTTAGTAGTTGTTTAGTTTCCATCTTCATTGTTAAAGAGTTCAATTAATCCTCGACTCAGAGCAGCGGGATAGCACGTAACATGGCTTTCATTTTCGAAAATGACTGATTTTAGTTTTAAATTTTTATAATTACGTGAATTTAGCTGTTCAAGCATTTTTTGCAGGTTTTTTGCGTATGATTCTTCTTTTCCCCCGACACTCATAAATACACTTGCTTTTAGATCTTCATGAGTGTTGGCATAATTGGATTCATATTCCAGTGATATTCCATCTTTAAAGCCAATAGAAGGACTGCCGATAAAGTATTTATCAAATAACTCAGTATCGTGGAATAATGCATAAAGTCCGAATAATCCCCCAAAAGAATATCCACTTAGCATTCTGATATTAGTATCAATGCGATAGTTTGATTCAATAAATGGAAATAATTCCTTTCGAATAAATTCCAAAAACAAAGGAGCACCCCCTGAAATTACATCAATATCATGTATACCTGCTTTTTTAATGGCTTCCTCATACCATTCTTCAGTAGCAGTATCTTGTACAGGCGTATAATCTCTTACGCGACCAAGCGCCCAGTTCAGACGTGCATTTATTCCTTCACCTCCATAGCCTATTCCAACCACGATCACTTCCGGATTAATGGCAAAGGGTACTGTTAGTGCATCTGTAAATTCTTTCACCATTGAAAAAACACGGTATGGATCCAATAAGAATATTACAGGATAGCTTGTATCGGCCGTAGCGTAACTATATGGAAGAGAAATAAGCAATTCATAATTTTGGCCTACAATGTTCGAATGTAATGCTCTTATTTCTGTCCTTTCTAAAGTTACTTCGGGATGGTCTTTAATTGTTGGTAAGGCTTGGGCGATAATCATGTTCTGAAATAGATAACAAACGAAAACCAAAAGACCCAATTTGATATTTTGTTTTGTCATGGCTGATAGTTTAATTTTAAATAGCTAACGGTGGCAACCGTAATTAATGTTTCATTTTGAAAGTTTAATTCTTATAAATTTCGGAAAATAAATATTTTCATTTTTAATCAACTCTCCAAAATCCCCATTGTTCACATTGTATGAAACCAAAATTCCATCAGCCGTAATCTCTGGATGTGCATTTGCTGAGTAGACAAAATCCTTTTGGTTTTTTCTGTGTTCCTTTATGATAAAAAGAGATTTCTGCCCATTCTAATTCATGACCTTCTTGAATTGCAATACTATTATTGATCATTTTTGAATTACTTCGCTTTCCTGTACCTTGAATATCAATAAATGTATCACTGAATAACCAAAGGATTTTCCCGTTCTCTAAATCAATTGAAGCTGCACCATCTGCACCTCGCCAGATTTTATCTTTAGTGAATAAGGAATTGTCGACCTCATAGGCTTCAATTTGCATATCCTCTGATTGAACCAGAGATTGTCCATTAAGAGAAATTGCAAATATGAATAATATTGAAAATATAAGTAATTTCATTGTTATTTTATGGTTGCCAACGTCAGTCTGTCTAAAAACCAGCCATGCCGGATGATAAGCCGGGCGGCCGTTTTCAATAAATTCTGTTTTAAAACCATATTCATCTATTGGCAGGCTGTCAACAAAAAGGTCTATCAGTCTGACGGCTCACGGATATGAGAAGTTGCGACCGCAGGGAGCAATTTGGGTGAAGCAACCAACGGGAGTGAAACCTTATATCCGCTGTTATATGAAGTGACATGCCCCTATCCATTTAAGATGTTAAATAAATATTTATAATATTTAATTGCATTCAAAAGTGATTTTTGTTCCAACATAGCAGTTTTTTACTTTTTCTTTTCCAAATCGTTTTTTAAGAATATCAATTGTTTTGGTTTTTTTTATAAAAGGGACAGGTAATTGATCTGTACAATGGTTAAGGTATAAATCCGGACGGTCATATACATTTTCTAATTGATTTGCTACATGTATCACCTCTTGAGGTGTATAACGTACCATATGAGTACCACTGTAGGTCTTCAGCCTAATTCGGACACTAAGTTACGAAAGTTAAAGTGTAGATTACTAAATGTAACAAAAAAAATCCGAGTATGAAAACAAAAACAACAATTGAAAACAAGGTCCGTGAGATTAAAAGGGCCACCAAAAGAAAATTCTCAGCAGAAGAAAAAATCCGCATTGTTTTGGAAGTCCTCCGGGCAGATGACAGCTTAGCTGCCATATGCCGGCGAGAAGGTATTCACCCAAACTTATATTACAATTGGAGTAAAGAGTTCCTGGAGGCTGGTAAAAAACGATTAAATGGCGATATTCAAAGGCAGGCAACAAGCAATGAAGTTGTCGATCTTAAAGAA
>JABMQZ010000028.1 GCA_013202965.1 Bacteroidota bacterium
AGGGCATGGTGCATCAGGTGGGTGGCCGTATGGTTATTTTCGGTTTTCCTGCGATTGCCAGCATCCACTATGGCTGTGAATACATCACCCTCACCTTCCACGCCTTTTTCGGCCAGGTGAACAATCATATCATTTTCTTTCCTGGTATCAAAGATCCTGATGCTGTGATCATTATTTTTAAGGACGCCCTGATCTCCCATTTGTCCACCGGACTCAGCATAAAAAGGGGTCCGGTCGAGCACAAGTTCGAAATATGTATTCTTTTTGTCTGTGACTTCTCTGTACCTGAGCAGTTTCACTTCCGCTTCAAGCGTATCATAGCCCAGGAAGATCGTAGGCTGCTTGCTTTTGGAAACGATCACCCAGTCGGCCATATCTCTTTCTGCAGCTTTTCTCGAGCGGTCCTTTTGTTCCTGCAATCTACTGTTGAACCCTTCCATATCTACAGTCCATCCATGCTCTCTGGCCATGAGTTCAGTCAGGTCGACAGGAAATCCATAGGTATCGAAAAGCTCAAATGCAAAGGACCCATCGATTTTCCCGCTGGTTTTTGCATCTTTCATATACTGGTCGAAGCGCCTGATACCCTGCTCCAGTGTATGCAAAAAAGAATGCTCCTCTTCTTTTATCACCTTTTCAATCAGATCCTTCTGTTCCATGATCTCCGGGAAAGCATCCCCCATCTGTTCGGCAAGCGGATCTATTAGTTTGAATATTATGGGTTCCTTTTCATTCAGAAAGGTATATGCATAACGTACAGCCCTTCTGAGTATCCTGCGGATAACATAGCCGGCACCCGTATTTGAAGGCAATTGTCCGTCGGCAATTGAAAAGGCAATGGCACGCAAATGATCGGCTACCACCCGCATAGCCACATCCGCATCAGAATCTTTTCCATATGACAGTCCCGTCAATGATTCCAGACGACTGATCATCGGGCTGAAAACATCAGTATCATAATTGGATTTTTTACCCTGCAATGCCATACAGAGCCTTTCAAACCCCATGCCTGTATCCACATGCTTTTCCGGTAAAGAAACCAATGAAGCATCTTTCATCCGGTTAAACTCAATAAAAACCAGGTTCCAGATTTCGATCACTTCAGGATGGTTTTTGTTCACCAGGCTTTTCCCGTCTGTTTTCTTACGTTCGGCATCATCCCGCAGGTCGATGTGTATTTCCGAACAAGGTCCGCAGGGGCCGGTATCACCCATTTCCCAGAAATTATCTTTTTTCGAGCCGTAAAGGATCCTGCTCTCAGGCAATAATTTATTCCAGCAAGCGTAAGCTTCCTTATCTGTTGGGATACCGTCCTTTTCATCACCCCCGAATACAGTCGCATATAAACGAGTGGGGTCGATACTAAAAACCTCTGTAAGCAGTTCCCAGGCCCATTCAATGGCTTCCTTTTTGAAATAATCGCCAAAGGACCAGTTTCCGAGCATTTCGAACATGGTGTGGTGATAAGTATCATGGCCAACTTCCTCAAGATCATTGTGTTTACCTGAAACCCTCAGGCACTTTTGTGTATCCGCTACACGCGGATGTTCTGGGCTCCTGTTGCCAAGAAAAATATCTTTGAACTGGTTCATCCCTGCGTTTATAAACATCAGGGTCGGATCATCCTTTACCACCATAGGGGCAGAGCGGACGATCGTATGCTGTTTATCCCTGAAAAAATCGAGAAATGTTTTTCGGACTAATCTGGACTCCATAGTTTACTTATTAACAATGAAATTGTTGAATATTTGCGGATTTTACTGAGTGCAAAGTTAGTTTAATTAATTATTTTTGTCGATACGGGTACGATTTTCATACTGAACCATCGATCTATCCGTTTCAAATTTACTATGGGGAAAGAACAATATTTCTATAATCCTAAGTCCCTCACCTATGAGAAGCTGAAAAAGTCGAGGATGTTTATCTTCCTGCGGATTTTTCGTTTTCTGCTTGTTTTCGTTGGGTTTGCGGCAACCGGTATATTTTTCGCCTACACCTTCTTTGACTCCCCAAAAGAAAGAATGCTAAAAAGAGAAATTGCCCAATATGAGTTTCAGTTCACGCTTCTGAACGATCGCCTCGACCAAGTCGGGTCTGTCATGAAAAACATACAGGATAAAGATGATAACATTTACCGTGTGATCTTTGAAGCAGAACCTATTCCCAGCTCATTCCGTGAAGCAGGATTCGGTGGTGTTGACAGGTATGCCAGGCTGGATGGATATAAAAACTCTCAAATCATCATCGAAACCACTAAAAAACTTGACAGGATCACAAGCCAGATGGTTATTCAGTCAAAATCATTCGATGAAGTTTTTGATATGGCACGCAACAAATCACTTATGCTTGCCTGCATACCGGCTATTCAGCCTATCGAAAAAGGAAATGGGCGTATCGTATCAGGCTACGGAATGCGCTACCATCCCATCCTTAAATACCGCAGAATGCACTGGGGAATTGACATCACCGCACATTCAGGAACCCCGATATATGCCACCGGCAACGGGGTGGTAAATTTCAGCGGACGCAAGGGCGGATATGGAAAAACCTGCATGATCAACCATGGATACGGATATCAGACCCTCTACGGACACATGAAAACGATCACCGTGAGAAAAGGACAGAAGGTCAAACGCGGGGAGATCATCGGTTATGTTGGAAGTACAGGCCTTTCCGCTGCACCACATATCCATTACGAAGTCATTTATAACAATAAAAAAGTGAATCCTGTAAACTATTTCTATAATGATTTCACACCGGAAGAATATGAAAAAGTGCTGGAGTTAGCCTCCCGGGATACACAGGTGCTTTCGTAATATCGAATAGCGAATAACGAATAACGAATATCGAATAGCGAATAGCGAATAGCGAATAACGAATATCGAATAACGAATAACGAATAGGGGATAGGGAATAGCGGAGAAAGTCGACAAAAAGAATTCCACATTAAGAATTGACAATTAAGCGTTTATGCCTGAAGGAAATCCTGCCAAGATCTATTATTCCATTGGAGAAGTAGCAAAGATGTTCGATGTGAACACCTCACTGATCCGGTTCTGGGAGAAGGAATTCAGCATCATCAAGCCCAGGAAGAACAAAAAAGGCAACAGGCTGTTTACCCGGGATGACATCAAGAATCTCCGCCTGATACATCACCTTGTCAAAGAACGCGGGTACACACTCAAAGGTGCAAAAGAAACCTTGAAGAACAATCCGGAAGCCATTGATAAAGATGCCGAAGTAATCGTCTCCCTGATGAAGATCAAGAAGTTTTTAACGGAGATGAAGGAAGGGCTGGACGAATAGGAATATACAATTCTGTGTGTACAATTCTGTATGTACAATTGGAATATTAAATTTAAGTTTCTTCAAACCTCAAACCTAACACCACACACAAGCCCTAAGTCTCTCAGTCTCTATATCACTTAGTCTTTCCCCCGGAACCCGGCACCTGACACCCTGTACCATTGCTTAACATTTATTAAGAAAGCATTTAACATTATTTAACATCGCGCGGCCCAAGGTTGAAACATCATCTTTTATCTTTGCCTTAACATAAAAAATTGATAAAAAATGATGGAAACTGATATCAAAGCACTCAATGACCGCATACAACAGGAGAGTGCCTTCGTTGACATGCTCAACATGGAAATGCACAAGGTAATTATTGGTCAGAAGCAGATGATTGAACGGCTGCTGATCGGACTTCTCTCCAATGGACACATATTACTGGAAGGTGTTCCGGGACTTGCCAAAACCCTTGCCATTAAATCTCTTGCGAATGCCATTGAGGCTAAATTCAGCAGGATACAGTTCACCCCTGACCTGCTGCCTGCCGACCTCATCGGTACATTAATATACAGTCAGAAAAAAGAAGAATTCGTTGTGAGAAAGGGGCCTGTTTTTGCCAACTTCATCCTGGCAGATGAGATCAACCGCTCCCCGGCCAAAGTCCAGAGCGCTCTTTTGGAAGCTATGCAGGAACGACAGGTAACCATCGGCGATACCACATATCCCCTGGATGAACCTTTCCTGGTCCTGGCTACTCAGAACCCGATCGAACAGGAAGGAACCTATCCGCTACCTGAGGCACAGGTCGACAGGTTTATGCTTAAAATAGTGATCGGATATCCGGGAAAAGAAGAAGAAAAACTCATCATGCGCCAGAATATCATGGGATCTTTTCCTGAAACAAGCCCCATCCTAAAGCAAGAAGATATTATTAAAGCACGGAACATCGTCAGGGAAGTATACCTGGATGAAAAAATTGAGAATTATATTACTGACATTGTCTTTTCATCCAGATTTCCCGCCGAATATAAGCTTCCTCGTTTTGAATCAATGATCAATTACGGTGCATCACCTCGTGCAAGTATAAACCTTGCCCTTGCAGCAAAAGCCTATGCCTTCATTAAACGTCGCGGCTATGTGATCCCTGAGGATATCAGGGCAGTGGCACATGATGTGCTCCGTCACAGGATCGGACTCACCTATGAAGCCGAAGCTGAAAATGTAACTACAGAAGAGATCATCAGCGAAATCCTCAATACTGTTGAAGTACCATAGGATCAAGCGCTGAAAAAAATAATCACATTCAAAATCCGGACAGGAATTGGAAACAAGTGATATTATAAAGAAAGTCAGGAAGATTGAGATCAAAACCCGTGGTTTGTCAAACCAGATCTTTGCGGGCCACTATCATAGCGCATTTAAAGGGCGTGGTATGGCTTTCAGTGAGGTGAGGGAATACCAGTACGGTGATGACATCAGGAATATCGACTGGAATGTCACTGCGAGGTTCAACCATCCCTTTATTAAGATCTACGAAGAAGAAAGAGAATTAACGGTAATGCTGCTCGTCGATGTTAGCGGATCGAATGAGTATGGCAGCCAGGGGCAGTTCAAAGAGGAGCAGATGACCGAGATCGCCGCCGTGCTTGCTTTTTCAGCCATTAAAAACAATGATAAAGTTGGCGTGATATTCTTCAGCGATCAGGTAGAGAAATTCATCCCCCCGAAAAAAGGAACCACTCACATCCTTAGGATCATCAGGGAACTGATCGATTTCAAACCTGAAAGCCAGAAAACAGATATTGCCGAAGGCCTCAGATACCTGACCAACGCGATAAAAAAGCGCTGCACTGCCTTCATCATCTCCGACTTTCTCGATACCGGATTTGAAGAGGCCCTGCGTATTGCAGGAAACAAACACGATGTTGTTGCCTTAAGGGTGTATGATAAGAGCGAAACAATGCTTCCGAATATTGGGCTGGTCAAGGTCTTTAATAAAGAAAGCGGAAAATATACCTGGGTCGACACTGCCAGTGCCAGGGCACGGAAAAACTATAATGAATGGTGGAGAATGCACGATAACTATCTGAATACACTGTTCAAAAAGATTGGTATCGATCATGCAAGTATCAGTACAAATGAAGATTATGTAAAACCATTGGTAGGTTTATTTAAAATCAGGCAATCCAGGATGTAAGGCATGAAAACAAGGGCATTATATTTCATATTAACTATCAGCGTATTGCTTTACGGCAACATCCGGGCACAGGAGGTTACTGCTTTCGCACAGCTGGACACCACTGACATCCTGATCGGAGATCAGATCAGGCTGAACCTGGAATTTACCATGCCTCTTGATTACAGGGTTATCTGGCCGTTTCACCAGGACACGCTCACCCAAAATGTCGAGATCATCGCACAAACTGCCGTGGATACCATCATCCATGAGTCGGATAATCTGGTTAACATGATACAATCGATTACGATCACATCATTTGACTCAGGTTATTACCGGATTGCCCCGATGAAGTTTTACTTTCAGCCCATTGATGACACTGCTTTTTCAGAAGTATCAACAGCGCCGGTATACCTGAAGGTTCACACAATGGAAGTGGATACCAGCCAGGCCATAAAAGCCATCAAGCCCCCGCTGACGGCACCCTTGACATTCAGGGAAGCATTGCCCTGGATACTGATTGCTCTGGCAGCAATCCTCATTGTTCTTCTCATCATTTATGTGATCAGAAAAAGGAAAAAGGCAGAGCCCATATTCAGAATACGGCCAAAAATCATAGTGCCGGCACATATTGTCGCCATGAATGAACTGGAAAGCCTGAAACTGAAAAAACTCTGGCAATCTGGCAAAGTAAAAGACTATTACACAGAACTTACGGATATTGTCAGGATATACATCGAAAACCGTTTTGATGTCAGGGCGGTAGAGATGTGCACAGATGAGATCATGGAAGGAATGAAACAAGCTGATACCAATAAGGAGATCATTGACAAGCTGAGGCAAACCCTGATGCTCGCCGACCTGGTGAAGTTTGCCAGGGAAAATCCACATGCCCTGGAAAATGATACAAGCATGACCAACAGCATGGAATTTGTCCGAGATACGATACAGGAAATTGAAACAGTCATAGAGGATACGGAAGAGGATTCCCCGGCCGTTGATAATGAAGGAAGCAATAAGAAATAATGTTGACGAATATAGAATTTGCTAATCCCGGGTTTTTATACCTGCTGATCCTCCTGCCATTGTTAGGGGGCTGGTACTGGTATAAACTAAAAAGCAATAATCCCGGATTGCAGCTTTCTTCAACGACCGGCTTTTCAAAGACAAAGCGGAGCTGGAGGCAATACCTGATCCATATGCTTTTCGCATTCAGAATACTGGCCATTGCTCTGCTAATCGTTGCCCTGGCAAGGCCACAGTCGACAAGCAAAAGCAGGGATGTGACCATAGAAGGGATCGACATTGTGATGGCCATTGATGTTTCAAGCAGTATGCTGGCCCAGGATCTTCGTCCTGACCGCCTGGAAGCAGCCAAAGATGTCGCCTCCGATTTTATTGCCGGCAGGCCTGATGATCGCATTGGCCTGGTCATTTTCAGTGGAGAATCCTTTACACAATCACCACTGACAAGTGACCATAGCATGATCAGGAACCTCTTTAAGGATATTGAATGCGGAATGATTGAAGACGGCACTGCCATTGGTGACGGAATGGCAACCTCCATAAACCGCCTGAAGGAAAGTCAGGCCATCAGCAAAGTAATCATCCTTATCACTGACGGAGTAAATAATGCAGGATCCATTGACCCCCTGTCAGCTGCTGAAATAGCAAGAATTTACGGCATCAGGATCTATAGCGTTGGTGTTGGCAGCATGGGAGTAGCACCCTACCCAGTTCAAACAGCTTTTGGAATACAGTACCAGAATATGGAGGTGAAGATAGATGAGGCAAGTCTGCAGGAAGTGGCAGAATTAACCGGAGGCAGATATTTCCGTGCAACAAGCAATCGCAAACTGAAGGAAATATACCAGGAAATCGACCAGCTGGAGAAATCTAAGATCGATGTTACGGAGTTCAGCAGGAAGCATGAGGAATTTTTACTGCTTGCCTTTCTGGCCCTTGCATTTTTCATCATGGAAATCATATTGAAGCATTCAGTTTTCAGGACCATACCATAACAGAATAAACAGAATGATCAGGTTCGAACATATAGAATATTTATACTTTTTACTGGGGATGCCTGTATTTGCCGGCCTTTTCATGTTTGCCTTGCATCTGCGAAAGACAGCCCTGCAAAGGCTGGGTGACCAGAAAATCATCAGCAGGCTGATACCTGATACGGCACCGGAAAAAGTCATTCTTAAATTTATCCTGCTGAACCTAGCATACATCTTTCTTGTCATTGGCATTGCAAATCCGCAAACAGGATCAAAACTTGAAAACATCCATCGAAAAGGCATTGACATTGTGGTTGCCCTGGATATTTCAAACAGCATGCTTGCCCAGGATATCAAACCCGACCGCCTGACACGTGCCAAACAAGCACTGTTCAAGCTCATTGACAAATTAAAGGGCGACAGGATCGGGATCATTATCTTTGCCGGAAGAGCTTACACCCAATTGCCAATCACAACGGATTACGCCGCTGCCAAGATGTTTGTATCCACCATCTCAACCAGAGACATCCCCTCCCAGGGTACGGCCATCAGTGAAGCAATTAATTTAGGCATTGAATCGTTTGATGACAATGAACAGAGTAAAGCCATTATCCTGATCACCGACGGTGAAAGCCATGAGGGAGATGCGATGGGCGCAGCAAGGGCAGCCAGTGAACTCGGTATAAAGGTATTTACGATCGGCATGGGACTTCCGGATGGCAGCCCGATACCACTGATCAACAGCTATGGGCAACAAACCGGTTTTAAAAAAGACCGGGAGGGAAATACGGTCATCACCAAACTGAATGAGGTGATGCTGCAGCAAATTGCAGCAGCCGGCAATGGAGATTATGTGAGGGCCAACAATACACAGGCAGGGCTTAACAAAATATTGGAAAAGATCAATGCACTGGAAAAAAGCGAAATAGAAACCAGGATGTTCACAGACTATGAGGACCAGTTCCAGTATTTTCTTGGCTTCGGATTGCTGCTTTTGTTCATAGAGTTTTTTATATTTGACCGTAAAACGAAATGGGCCGGCAGGATCAAGCTGTTTGAAAAAAATACAATGAATCATTAGAAAGATGCTCTACTCAAAATACATATCGGGATCAATTATTCTTTCACTCCTGGCTATTATTTTGTCAGCCCAGGGTGAGAACAAATATATCCGCCGTGGAAATCATGATTATGAAGAGAAAAATTTCATTGAAGCTGAAAAAGACTACCTGGAATCACTCAATAAAGGCGGAAAGACATACAAAGGGCTTTTCAACCTTGGCGATGTTTATTATGAGCAGAAGTATTATCAGCAGGCCGGTGCCCTGTTTGACTCCGTTGCCAGGTTGAATACAGACGAAGAAACCATGAGCAAGGCGTATTACAACCTTGGAAACACCTTATTGAGTGTTTCTCTTGATACTGACAGCCTTGCTGCCAAAGTGCTGCCACTGAGCATTGAATCATATAAGAACGCATTGCGCCTGAATCCGGGTGATACAGCAGCCAAGTACAACCTCGCCTATGCCCAGTTGATGCTAAAAGATCAGGATCAGCAGCAGCAGCAACAGAACCAGGATCAGCAGAATCAGGATCAGGATCAGGATCAGGATCAGCAACAGCAGGATCAACAGGATCAGGATCAACAAGACCAGGAACAGCAGGATGAGCAAAAACAGGACCAGCAACAAGATCAGCAACAAAACCAGCAACAACAGCAGTCGCAAGGGCAGCAACCTAAGCAGATTTCCAAAGAGGATGCCGAAAGAATGCTGGAGGCCATGAAAAATGACGAAAAGAAAACGCTTGAGAAAGTAAAGCTGGCAAAAGGCAAGGGTAAAGCAGTAAAAAGCGAAAAAGACTGGTAAAAAAGCGATATAGAAACCAAAGCAGAGATATGAAGAAGTATTTGTTATCGGCCATATTGATGATGTTCCTCATCATCCCAGGGGTTCTCGCTGATGAAATTAAATTTACGGCATCAGCAAGAAACCTGGTATCGCTTGGTGACAGGTTTCAGCTTACTTACACTGTGAATGAAAGAGGAGGAAAGTTTTCCGGACCATCAATCAAGCACTTCAGGGTACTTTCCGGGCCAAATATATCAAGAAGTCAAAGCTACCAGGTAATCAACGGAAGGATGTCCCAATCCATCACCGTCAGCTATGTGTATTACCTTCAGGCTTTTGAAGAAGGCAAGTTTGAAATTCCCGCGGCCACCATCAGCATTGACGGAAAGATTAGCAAATCCAACACACTCAGCATTGAAGTTATCAAAGGCAATATTCCAAAGGGAAGTGTACAACAAACAGGTCAAAACACTGCAGGCACAGCTACTTCGGTAAGCACAGATCAAAATACGAAAGATGATGTTTTTCTAAAAGCATTCATCACCAACAAAAATCCTTTTCAGGGCGAACAGTTGCTCATAACATATAAGATCTATACCAATAATGTACCCATTTCCGACATTAATATAGAAAACCTTGCATCGTTTCCGGGTTTTTGGTCCACCAACCTCCAGGATAACAACAAGCAAATCACACCTGAAAAAGAGATCATTGGCGGCACAGAATATTTAACAGGCAAATTATATCAGGGAGCCCTTTTCGCTCAAAAATCGGGTAAACTTGGCATCGACGCGAAAAAACTCAGCTGCACTGCACAGGTCAGAAAACAAGGGACAAGAAAAACCAGGGATCCTTTTTTTGACAGTTTTTTTGATGACCCTTTCTTTAACAATCAATACCAGAATGTCAGGATTGAGATGGAATCCAACCCCCTCAGCATTCAGGTTAAACCCTTACCTATTGACAAAAAACCGCCCGATTTCAGCGGGGCTGTCGGGAATTTTAAATTTTCCGGCTCAGTTGACAATACTGAGCTCAAGGTGAATGATGCCATTACGCTAAAGCTTGTCATTTCCGGAAGTGGTAATCTGGAACTCATCAATACTCCTGACATCAACTTTCCACCTGATTTTGAAGCATACGAGCCCAAGATCACCAAGAATATCCGTACTTCCGCTTCAGGCGTATCAGGCAGCCGGACTTTTGAATACCTGGCCATTCCCAGAAGTGCCGGCGATTTTAGTGTAGGCCCTATTGAACTCAGTTATTTTGATCCCAAAACCGAAAAGTATAAAGTCCTCAGAACAGAAATTTTTAACTTCCATATTGAAAAAGGAGACCAGAGCAGTACCTCCGTTACCTATAGTGGTGTGGCACAGGAGGACATCATGTATCTTGGACAGGACATTCATTATATCAAAACAGGAACATTCCAGCTGACTGAAAAAGGATATTTCCTCATCGCCTCGCCCTTCTTTTTCATCCTTCTCGCTGCTCCCGTTGTCCTGCTTATCTTCCTCTCATTCCTGCTTATAAATATGAGAAAAAGAAGAAGCGACCTGGCCCTTATGAGAAACAAGAAAGCAACAAAGGTTGCCAGGAAAAACCTCAAAAAAGCCAGGGAATTCCTGAAAACACAACAGCAGGAAGCTTTTTATACCGAAATATCCAGGGCGCTGTGGGGATATCTGAGTGATAAGTTCAACATTCCGCTTTCTGATCTTTCGATGGACAGTGTAAGTGAGCGACTGACTGAAAAACAGCTCAGTCCTGAGAGAATATCGAAATTTATAGAAGTGCTGAACTCCTGCGAATATGCGCGTTTTGCCCCGGGTGAAAGTAGCGGCCTGATGAATGAAATATATAATGAATCTATCAATGTGATCAGCCAGATTGAAGGAGAACTAAAATCCTGAAGCTGATTCAGGAAAAAAACAGAAGATCAATCAATGAAAAAAATAGCAAGCATCATCTTCGCGGCCTTTCTCCCCCTGTTAATATTGGCAGGCCAGCAACAGCAGGAACTTATTCATGCAGCTGATTCAGCATATAACCATAAACAGTTCAATGATGCGATCGCTAAATATGAAGAAGTCCTGGGCCAGGCTTTTGAATCAGCTGAACTGTATTATAACCTGGGCAATGCATATTTTAATATCAATGACCTGCCTGCTGCAATCCTCAATTATGAAAAGGCAAGGGTGCTTGCTCCACGCGATGCGGATATTATTTTCAACCTGCACATTGCCAACAGCATGATCCCTGACAAAATTGATGTCGTACCTGAGATCTTTTATGTTCGTTGGTGGAAATCCCTTCGTGACAGCTTCAACCTGCATACCTGGACGCTTATCAGCCTGGCCTTGTTTATCCTGGCTATGTTTGGTGCCGCTTTCTTTTTCCTGTCCCGCAGCATCTGGCTGAGAAAATTTGCATTCTGGACGGGCATCATACTTATTTTGTTCAGCCTGATATCGTTCTCGATTACCTATACCAAATACCAGATACAGAGCAATCACCTGGAAGCCATAGTCTTTGATCCGACCATTACGGTTAAAAGCTCTCCGAATCAGCTTGGAAAAGATCTTTTCGTGATCCATGAAGGCACAAAGGTGTTTATTCTCGGGGAGATGAATGCCTGGTGTAACATCAAGATCGCCAACGGAAGCACCGGCTGGCTGCCGGAGGCTGGTATTCGGAGGATCTGAAATTAGAAATCAGAAACATTGTTGTCCGGTTAAAAAGATGAATTGCTTATCTGCTAAGTTTTATTCATTTGTATATGTGTCGCTCGACTCCGCTCGCGATGACAATTCTTGGTCTGTTTTTGGGAAGAAGGG
>JABMQZ010000029.1 GCA_013202965.1 Bacteroidota bacterium
CCAATTATTGAAGGGCCCGACAGAATGGGCCCGGTTGATTTCTCCCAATTGGGAATGAGTGAGATCGTTACCAGCCTGGCGTTTACCATAGCCCTGTTCTCCATGGGAAATGCCATTGTCAGATTTTATTATGATCATAAAGATAAGGAGTCTGGCTATCATAAACTGGTGTCTACTGTCCTGAGTTCAATCCTTTTCAGGGGATTGATCATCCTGGGGCTGGCCTGGGTGTTTCGCGATTATATAGGAAATATTTTCTCACAAGCAGCCTTGCAGGATTTCTCCAGCTATGGTTTTGCGGCCATCATCATCGGGATCAACAGGGGTATCAATGTAACAGCTGCTGCCCTGTACCGGAATGAAAAAAAGGTATTCAGGTTTATCCTGCTTAATGTTTCCCTCGGTATCCTCAGAAGTGGATTCCAGGTAATTGGTGTGTTCTATTACGACATGTCATTTATTGGCTTTGTTTATGGGGGCGCCATTGGTAGCAGCATCACCAGTATCGTGGTTTTGGCCTACACCTATTATACCTGCGGATTTAAATTCGATTTCAAACTGCTGAAAGAACTAAACCGTTTTGCCTATCCCCTTTTCCAGTTTGCCATCCTCATGTGGGGGATCACAAATGCAGAACGTTTATTCCTGGAAAATCAGCCTGTCAACCTGGGCATATATGTGGTGGCTATTACCCTGGCGCTTGGTTTGGAAAAAATCCTGATCGGCATCCAGAGTGCTGCACAGCCGGAGATCTACCGTTTCATGGATGCCGGCATTAAAGAACATACAGAAAACATTAAAAAACTTTCAAACCTCCTGCTGGCACAAACACAGGTGCTCATTGCCATGGCCATCATCCCTGCTATGCTTTACCTGACCTTATTCTACGAGACAGATTTAAGGCTTGCCTATGGGCTGATCTGCATTATTTTTGTAAAATTTATTATCAGAACGCAATTTCTGATCTTCTCTTATGGTGTTTATTTCAAGAAAAAAACGATCTACTTCTTCTATATCAATACCCTTGCCCTGGCTGCCAACTTAGGGCTGAACTTTCTGCTTGTTCCTTATCTGAGCTATTACGGAGTGATCATTGCTATGTTTACTGCCTTATTCATACAGGCCATAGCCTTTTATTTTATCAGCAGCAAGCTTACCAGGATCAGGTGGAATAAGAAAAAACTGCTTTTTTACCCCTTTGCCATTGTCCTGATAGCCGGCCTCCTTGAAGTGCTGAAGATCAAGTTTGACCTCAGCCCATATCTGACCTCCACAGTGGTCATCATGGTAATTGTTAGCAGCTTATCCATTTTATATAAAGCAGAGATCCGTCAAATTATACATAAGTATATCAGATGAAGGCCATCGTCATAAAACGACCACTTACGGATACGGAATCAGTGGCTATCCTGGGCAAGATTAAAACAGGGGGATATGCCATGTTTGCTGATGTATCCCTGCCCGGCCGCCTGCAATCATTCACACAGGGTAATTACGACATCAGTGAAGAAAAGAAGAAGAGGATCAATTATGAGACAATGGACTTCGTAATATCATTCGGAGATAAGGTGATCGGGGGAAAAGCTGTAGTGGATTGGCTGGGATTTGAAGACAGCAGCATCTGGTATTACCATAAGTTCAGGGCCTATTTCCGGCTCCGTAAGCTGAAATACGAGCAGGCGGAAGTCAGCAGTCTGGCAGAGGAATACGGGGAAGTGGAATATTATACTGCTGAGCCTTTCCTTCAAAAGACAAAAGTGCCGGATAAGGTTTCGCTAATAATGAGCGATACTGAAGCCAGGATAAAAAGAAATTATTGTTCCATCATCAGCTACATGATGATATTAAAATCTCGCTTTCTGCTAAATATTTTCTCATTCCGCAAACTCAGAAAGCCTGATCATATCATCATGGATGTCACGAAAAGGCAAGCTTTTCTTGACATCAATACCCTTAAAGTTCGCAAAGGAAATTATGTCATCGGCTATCTGCTTGAGAAATCCGGAAAAGATTTCCTTATTATTGATGAAGCAGTGCAACCAAAGCTGAGCGATGGCGCGAAGATCAGATTAAGCAGAGACAATCTGTTCGGAAAAGGAAGCAGGAAGAACAGATTTTTTGGTGAACCCCTGCTATTAAAATACTTCCTTTCAGCCGGGCTTAGAAAGAAAAAGAAAAAATTATTAAGTGATATTAAGGCTGCCCTGAATAAGCTGGGAGATTTGTGTACTGAAGAAGATGAAAAGCTGCTGTGCGATATTTACAGATCTTACGCCGGGGCCACCAATTTTTATCTCATCAAGTACCTGGCCTATCAGAAGTTTTTCAGGAAGCATCCTTTTAAGACCATCACGACAGTGGCTGAGAACAGTCCGGCATTGAAATCTATACTTGATGCCGCCAGAAGTTGCAATATTAAAACCGTTGGCATACAACATGGCAACTTGCATGATCTGCATCCTTCTTATATTTATACCAAAGCTGACCGTGATAAGCAGGTAGTACCTGACCATACCCTGATATGGGGAAGTTTCTGGAGGGATTTTCTTATCAATAAAGGACATTACCCTGTTCATTCTCCTTATGTGACCGGACAGATCAGAACTGATATCATCCCACATCTTACAGATTCAAAGGTCGGCAAGGAGCAGGTTCTTCCGGGTATCAGCGAGAAGGATAAGCTTATTGTCTTTGCATCCCAGCCGCAGCGTGATCCCCGTTTAAGGGAAAGAGCTGCCCTAGATGTAATAAATGCCGTAAAAGCAATACCTGAGGCATTTCTGGTGATCAAACTTCACCCGAACGAGATCAACGATAAGAAATATTATGCAGGCCTGGCAAAAAAAGAAGGCCTCGACAGGATAGAGATTACCCACAGCGTTGATCTGTATCTATTAATTTCTGTATGCGACATACTTATCACATGTTTTTCTACAGTAGGGACTGAAACTATTTACTTTGGGAAACCACTGATCATTCTCGACCATTTGAAACAGGATATTCAGAATTATCATAAAGAAGGTGTTGCATTCCAAGCGAGCAACGAGCAAGAACTCAGAGAATTCATCAAAGACATCCTGTCAGGGGAATTAAGCAATGATAAAAAAGCTTATGATGATTTTATTTCAAGATATGCATTTGCCATTGACGGGAAGGCGGTAGACAGGACGTTGGAGTTTATTAGAAATTTAGACTAAGTGACTTTGGGACTTTGAGACTTTGAGACTCAGAGACTTGGAGACTTGGAGACTTGGAGAGTATGGAATTTATCGGATCTTAGACAGATAGCGTTGTAATGCTTCATCCAATAATCCTCTTTCGCTAAGGTAACGTTCCACAAACTCTCGGAACACACCTTCTCCACCATATTTTTCAAGCGTCCAGTCGGCATGCTTGCGCACATAATCGGGGGAATTTGCAGGGGCGGCACTTAAGCCAACTTCTTCAAAAACGGGAATGTCGATGATATCATCACCAAGGTATGCCACTTCCCGCAGGCTGATATTCATCTCCTCACAGATCTTCTTCACAACTGACAGTTTATTCCGTACGCCCATATGCAAAATATTGATGCCCAATTTCTTTGCCCTGCGCCTGACGATCTCTGTATCTTCCCCGCTAATGATCCCCAGAGGGATGTCCATCATCCTGAGAAAGAGCACCCCGGCACTATCGGATGTATTGAATTTTTTTAATTCATTTCCTTCATTGTCGTAATACATACCGCCGTCGGTCCAGACACCGTCGATATCGGTCAGAAATAATTTGATCTCATTCATTGTATCATGTTTTCATAAATAATCTCATCTTTGGGAATATCCCTGAGTGCCTCCTTTTCCAGCACTTTGTTCCTTTCTTCCCATTTAAAACCATTGCCCGGACTGAGCAGGTGCAGATCTTCCTCCCTGATCACCTCTCCTTTTTTGATCATCCTTGCGGATGCCACAGAACGTTCCAGTTTTACCTTAGCTTCGGCAACTGCTTCCGAAACGAACATCTCTTTTTCTCCCATCGACATTTCAATATTCCGTATGTCCCTGATCATACGCCAGATCCCGTCAGTTCCCAGGGATCCCTTTTGATCAGTGCCTTTCATGTTCCGGTCGAGGGTAATGTGCTTTTCTATGATCCTGGCTCCCAGTGCCACTGCAGCCACAGGGACCACGATCCCGATGCTGTGATCGGAATAGCCGATGGTATATTCCGGGTATTCGCTGATGAGGTAAGGAATGGTATTCAGGTTAATATTCTTGTATTCTGAGGGGTATTGTGACAGGCAATGCAAGATCGAAACATTGATGTGATAGGCTGTGATCACCTCAAGTGCATTATCGAGTTCTTCCTTTCCTCCCATCCCTGTGGAGAGTATCATAGGGATCTTTGTCTCAGCCAAGGCAGCCAGCAAAGGTAGGTTGGTCAGATCACGTGAAGCAACTTTCAGCCTGTCAGGTTCAAAATAACGAAACATGGACAGGCATCCTCTGGCACAAAGGGTTTCTACAAAATCCAGTCTCTTGCTTTTCGCATATTGATACAACTCAAAATGTTGTTCATCATCCAGTTCGAGGAAGGCCCGGTGCTCACCATAAGTTTTTCCGAAAGAATGCTGGCTGAGATAAGGGCGTTTCATTTCGCTGTCGGAAAGTTCTTCGGTAAGATCACGTTTGGTGAACTTGACCGCGTCCATGGGTTTGAGATACTCTCCGAAAAGCTTATCTTCTACCGGTTCTGCGACAGCATCGATCAGTTTTTTAGCTATCTCAACAGAACCATTGTGGTTTTGCCCTATTTCTCCAATGATATATGTACTGTCCATAGAATAGCAAAGATAAAAGCTATTTCGAATATTCGTGTATCTGGTCTTTCATAATGGCAAGATAATGCTTGTTCTTATCAAGAAACCTGACAATATTTTCCAAATTAAATGCGCCCCTCTCTTCCTTCATCTCGCGATAGATATCTCTGCATAAGTTGAAATCAGTTTCATCATCAAGTGTTAATCTGATATCAGCTCGGCGATATACAATCTCCGGTGCATCAACCCACTTTATTTTAAACATGTCCGGATGGCCATAAATGAAATTAGTGACATGTTCATAATAGATTTTTTCACTTGTGGCTTTTTTCACCTTTTTCAAACTTTCCAGGCTAACTACCTCTCCCCAGAAACCAAGATGGCTTTTGATAGACGGGATACCTCCGGCTACCCGATAAGCGATATAATCATAAGCCTTTTCCGCTTGGGAATTAAGAAGATCCAGAGTTCCTTTTACATCAAGGAAAGGATTATCAGCGCAGATCCTTGCAATATTGTCAAATGAATACTTTTCCGCTGCCTGAATGAAGCGCCCGAGCACATCCTGTTCCGGTCCTCTGAAACATTCAACCCCCATATTGGTTGCGATCCTATAAAGCACTTCATCTTCTTCCGATATAGAAGTGGCAAGCACAATCTCCAGGCCTTGAGAATCATTAATTAATCTTTCCAGGATAATTTCAATCATGGAGAGGGTATCCTTAAATGGCAGAACTACCTTCCACGGAAGCCGGGTTGATCCAACGCGAGCCTGTATGATGATGCCGGTTTTCAATGATTAAGTCAGATTAATATTACAAATATCGGGATTTCTTTTTGTTCATGCATGATAAATATTACACACATTTGCATAATCACAATACTATCACTATCTTTACTAGGATTATAGAATTAGCTTGCCGGCAACTACTAACAAGCAATTCAAATATTAATTATGAGAAAAATAGCATTATTTATAGCATTCTTTGGTCTTTTCGGACTTTATGGTGCTGTTGGCCAAAATTACGTCATGCATTATGATGGCATCAATGATCTGATAAATTTGGGTGGTGAAGTTGGGAATGAAGTAAGAAGCATTGAACTTTGGTTCAAACCTGCTCATGATATATTACCTGCCAATGAAGAAAGAATTACACTTGTGACTAGAAATACCGATGATCAAAATGGGGAATTTGGAATTTACATTGGCTTTGATTTTCTCGGGGAACAGGGAAGAGTTACATTCACCCGCCAAATAGGGAATACATTTTATTATATCTATTCTGACAAGAATAAATGGAATGCTGATACCTGGCATCATGTTGCCGCTGTAATTGACCATGATCTGGGGATGATGCTATATATTAACGGGATTCTACAGGACGACACTGATCCTTCAACGCTTGCAACAGCTATTAAAACAGAAATGACCACACTTGGATCTTGGGGAGATGCGTTGATCAGATGGTTTGAAGGGGAAACCGATGAAGTTCGCTTTTGGAATCGTCCCTTATCAGCAAGTGAAATCATTGATAATATGTGTGACACCCTTGATCCACAACAGGCAATAGGGCTTCAGGGGTATTGGAGAATGGATGAAGGCTCAGGGCATGTCGTTAAAGATTATAGCGGAAACAATTATAACGCTGATGTGTTCGGATGTGTATTTCAACAAGATACACTTTGTTTTCCAGTTTTTTCAACAGATCTTCAAATCAATAATTTGCACAAAGTATATCCAAATCCAGTTGAAGAGACAGCAACAATAGTCTTCCAAAATGAACAAAATATAACAACTGAATTAGTGCTTTTAGATATGATGGGGAGGATGATTCAAAAAAAAGAAGGCATACGAGGAAGTACTATGAAAATAGAAAGAAATGGCTTAGCTTCCGGAGTGTATTTCTACATTCTTCGGGTGGGTGATTCCAGAAAACACACAGGGAAAATAGTATTTAAGTGAAGATTTCAATCCTTGATCTTATTATATTTTTTTTATCTTGCAAGAAAAACTAACATTTATTACAATAAAACAATGAAAAGCTCTTCAATTGTCCTATTCGTGTTTTTAGCAGCAAATTATCTCAGCGCTCAGCAAGCCCAATGGATAAAGGGCATCCATGGGAATGATAATGATATTGGAACAGATGTCGCACGAGACCCGGCAGGAAATCCCATTTACTGTGGCTATTTCTCAAGCGATACCCTGTTTGCAGGCACTCAGTTTTTAGTTCAGCAATCAGTAGAGACTGATGCATATGTGATCAAATACCATTCGAATGGCGACCCGCTCTGGATGGATAATCCGGGGGGACCTATAGGGCAAAAAGCAAATAGCCTGGCAGCTGACATTTCTGGCAACATATATGTCACAGGCTCTTTTTTGGCAGGATTCAGTTTTGGTTCCTCTATCCTGGAATCTCTTAACGGCGAAGATGGAATGTTACTAAAATATGACAGTGCAGGAAATAATATCTGGGGAGTCAGTTTGGGATCCATAGGCACTGTTGTAGGTAAGAATCTGGTCATTGACTCCGAAGGATATATATATGTTAGCGGGTATTTTAGTGGCCCGTTTATCAATATCGGGGACACAACATTAAATAATTATGGCGAGATTGATATATTTGTTGCCAAATATAACCCACTGGGAGAGTTGGTTTGGGCTCAATCCTTCGGCGGATCAGAAGGTGATTATGTCATGGGAATGTGCAGGGATGAACAGGATAATATTTATTTTGCCGGAGGATTTCATAGCACAGAAATTACCTTCGGAAACTACACCCTTCCCAACCTGTCAACTGTTCGAGCTACTTTTGTAACAAAAATAAACCCGGATGGAATAGTTCAATGGGCAGATTCATATTCTGGTGGCGACGACCAACAATATTATGGGATTACTGTTGATGCTGAAAATAACATATATATTTCAGGATACTTTAAAGGTACTTTCAACTTCGGAACGTACACCTTTACAACAGCCGGAAGTCAGTATGACATCATGTTGATAAAGTATAATTCAAGTTATGAACCACAATGGGCAAGACATATTTATAGTCCGGATTATGACAGGGCAAATGACCTTGATCATGATAATGAAGGCAACATATATTTAACTGCTATTTTTAAAGCCGACATACTCATTGAGGACATCGTGTTATATAACAATGGAGGCAGTGATTTTTTTATTGCAAAGTATAATTCCCAGGGTGATTTAACATGGACGCGTTCAGTTGGAAATACAGAAGATGAAGAATGTAGCAGCCTGGTATTCCGAGAACCATGGTCGGTCTATTTCACAGGCAACTTTGACAGCGATTACATATATTGGGGTCAGCAATATGTTATAAACCAAGGAATGAAAGATGTTTTTATCGGGTCTGTCTACACATATTTGAGTGCAAGCATTGATGATAATCATATTGACGAAGACATTCATATTTACCCAAATCCTTTCGAGGAGAATATTATTTTCAGCAAGCAGGTCTACCGGGCAAAATTATACAACCTGAACGGGCTATTATTGCTCTCAAAAGAGAATACAAGCAAAATAACTGTTGGAAAAGACCTCCCTCCTGCTATCTACTTACTCATGATCACACCATCAGAGAAGGAACAAACGCAAACTTTTAAGGTCCTGAAACAGTAGCAGTTCCGTCTATATACATAAGGGCACTTCAACATATAAACACCAGCTTCCGCAAATCTCCTTATATTTGCCCTTTTGCATTAATCACCTACAGACTTTGAACCTCAATAAGCCAAATATCTTTTTTGCAGGTGCCGGATCCATAGGCACTGCCATTGGCAATACCCTGGCCCGTTCGGGCCGGAAGGTTACGCTTTATACCATAGAGGATCATGTTGCAAAATCGATAAACGAGCAACATATTAACCCGGACTATTTCCCCAATGCCCCTCTCAGCCCGAAGCTTGTGGCTACAACCGATATACGTGATCTACAGCAGGCCGACATTCTCTTTCTCGCTATTCCCTCTTTCATCACCGTTGATTTTGTACTTCAGAACAAGGAACACATTGATGATCATGTAATCCTTATTAACCTGGCCAAAGGATTCGGATGCGGAAAGCAAACCATCACCAGCTGCCTTGGGAAGATGGTTGAAAATCCCATATGCAGCATGAAGGGCCCCACCTTTGCCAGGGAGATCATAAATGCCGCCCCCACTGCCCTTACATTTGCATCTGCGAATGAAAAGCTTTGTAAAAAAAACAGGGATATCTTCAGTGGCACTCCCATATACCTCGATTATACCACTGATGTTGAAGGCGTTGAGATTCTCAGCATCCTTAAAAATATTTATGCCATCATACTGGGAATTGTTGATGCCCATTTCAACTCCCCCAACCTCAGGTTTCTCGTTTTAACAAAAGCATTCGATGAAATGCGACGGATACTGCTCCGTACAGGCGGCAAGCAGGAAACGATGTTCCATTACTGTGGTTACGGAGATTTTAGTCTCACCGCACTGAACGACCTCAGCCGGAACCGCACACTGGGGCTATTGATCGGCAAAGGATTTTTTACCAGGGATATCTCCGACAAGGTGGTACTGGAAGGCAAAATGGCAGTGAACATCATTTGTCAGGAAATCCTGGATGAATCCGAGATCAATAAATATCCGCTGATATTTGAGTTAAATAAAGTCTTTATCAATAATTATGATATTTCTTCCTTCGTTGGAAATATCCTCAAGCTGGCACGATAAAAGCTGAACAAAAAACAACTGCCTCCGTATAAACCCGGCAGACACAAGACATAAAACTAAGATCATATGATAAAAGGGAAAAAGATCCTCCTGCTTGCTCCGCATCCTGATGACCCGGAATATTCCTGTGGTGGAAGCATTCATCGCTGGAGCAAGGAAAATGAAATTTTTTATGCAGCCTTTTCCCCCTGCTTACAGTCGCTTCCGGAGGGATTTGATGCGAACACACTGTTTACAGAATTACAGGAATCTGCAAAAATTCTGGGAATTCCGGATCAGCACATCTATACATATGAATTCCCTGTAAGAAGGTTCCCGGAACACAGGCAGGACATCCTTGAAGCCATGATCGTTCTCAGGAATGCAATCCGGCCGGATATTGTTGTCATGCCCAATTCGCAGGACATTCACCAGGATCACAAAATCGTCTTCGAGGAAGGAAGGCGTGCATTCAAACATTGCAGTATGCTGGGTTATGAGCTGCCCTGGAACAGCTTAAGCTTTACTTCAAATTTCCATGTTAAACTCTCACAAGAGGATATCAATCTCAAATGGAAGGCCATCTCTGCCTATAAATCGCAGGAGATCAGGGCTTACAAATCTGAAGATTTCTTTATAGGGCTTGCCAGGGTACGGGGGATGCAGGTGGACACTGAATATGCGGAAGCATTTGAGCTGATCCGTTGGGTATTATAATTTTCCTTTTACTTCCTTTATCAATGACAGGGTAGCAGGGCTTCTGACCTCTGCAATGTCCTGTATGGCCCAGTCTGGGTCAAAGGGGACCATATCAATAAGTTTATGATCAGGGTCGAACAGCACAAAAGAATTGCGGTTTGCATCGATGGTGATGATGCAATCGTCCAGCGGGGCAGAATTCTGCAGCCATTCCATCGCTCCAAGTTCAGCAGCTTTTCCCGGGAAGGAAGCGAAGGAATAGACATCATCAGCAGCAGACATGAGCACTTCACCTGATGCGGTACTGGTAGCCATGTATGCGTCCCTGTAATTCCTGCCACCATGTGGGCTCTTCATGCCATCCATGATCTTGTGGCTCATTCCGCTTTGCATATCAATGCTATATACCGCACCCTCATGAAAAAATGTTGCAAGCAGTTTATTTTCTTCCAATGCATCATATACTACAGAATTGATAAAGGCCGCACGATTGGCCGTGGGCAAGGTCTGGTTCCGTGGGTCGGAGATCAACAGATGCTTTATTCCGGCATCCTCGTATGATGAAGCCACTTCCTGCTGTCGTGTAAGAAGAATATCTTCTCCGCTCCGGGGGTCGAAGCCTTTGTTAAAGCCATTTTCCCAGGCAAACCATTCCCAGGTTTTTTCGCGCTTATGCAAGCTATATTCGAAAATACAATCAAAACCCGAAGAGCTCACCAGCAGATGCCCGGGATTTTTCCTTTTGTCGAATTGCAGGGTGTGGATGTAGCTAAACCATGGATCTTCTATCATACTCCTCTTGCCATGGCTGATAATATGAACCGTATTTTCGGAAGAAACGGCCAGCATATTTTCAGTAACATCAACGCCCCTGGGCTCCGGCAGATAAGCAAGAATATCACTTTTGGTGATCCGGCCTGCACTGATCTCAACAAATACAAGGCCTCCCCGGCTTACTTCCCTGCGTTCAACGCTACCGATCCGGCCTGTTTTGCCAGCCCTGGACTTCAAGTAGCGGGCACGGATCTTCTGAAGGTCAAAACTCTTCACCGTTACCAGAAACATCTTGGGTGTGTAGAAATCCTGACTTCGCCTGTATGTCGAAAGGTCAGTTCTCATCTCGCTCCCTGGTCATTTCATGCATGATATCTGCCAGTTTTCCTGCCGATGAGCGGCGGGTATATTTATCCAGCACGGCAGTGTCCTGTCTGGTCAAACTGCCATGATCTGTCTCCCACTTTCTGTAATATCCAAGCAATAATTTCTTAAACCCATCCTTATCATCATATTCCAGCATACTGTCACGGGCAGTATCTTTCAGGATTGCGGCAGCATCGCCGTCGGTGGGCCCGACAGAAATTACCGGCCTGCCTGATGCAAGGTATTCAAATAATTTTCCGGTGATGATCAACTTATTGTTGCGAGACTGAGGCACCACAAAAAACAGCAGATCCGAGCCTGCCATCAGGCGGGTTACCTCCTGGTGAGGCACATAGCTTATCAATTCCAGATTCTCTGACAAAGCTTTTTCGCTGAAATATCCGGGCACACTGCCGTCAACATTTCCGACGAAGCTCAATACAAAATTTTTCCTGAATCCCTCTTCTTCAGCGATCAGTTCGCTGATGGCATCCCAGATAAGCGGCACATGCTGCCTGGGTTTAAAATTCCCGGTATAGGTAAGCCTGAACCTGCCATCAGAGCCCCCGGCAGTTTCGGCGGATTCCATATCCGCGAGGTCAAATCCGTTCATCACCACCTCAATATGCGGATTGCGGTCATTGAATTCCTTTTTCATTCCGGGGCTGACGACCGTTAGCACATCGGCATTGCGCAGTACATCATCTTCGTATTTTTTATCTTTTCTTTTTGTCGCTTCGGTTCGCGGGAGCATATCGTTATAATACACGGTAGTCCACGGGTCTCTGAGGTCGGCAAGCCATTTGATCCCGGTTTTTCTTTTGATTTTTAAGCCGGTGAGATGGGTGCTGTGCGGCGGGCCGGTGGTCACGATCATGTCAATATTCTTATCCCTGATAATCTTCATGGCTTCCTTGCAGGCAAATGGTATCCAACCCTTCCTGGCATCCGGAATAAAAAAATTGGATCTGATATACATGGACAGGCGGTCGACCAAAGACTTTTCCTTATTGATGTTGATGAGTGCCACAGAAACAGAACCGCCTTTTTTCCCTTTTAGCATGTTGTAGATGCGGAAAGGGTCACGGCTTTTGGTTTTATATACCGGAACGCCTTCCGGAACTTCTTTAAGCAGTTGTTCATCCAGAGCAGAGTAAGTCCCATCCCTGACGGTCAATATATGTGCTTTCCACCCGAACCCCTCCAGGTATTTCGCAAACTTCAGCCAGCGCTGTACCCCGGGCCCTCCTGCGGGAGGCCAGTAGTAGGTTAGTATGAGGACGGATTTCATTAAAAATAAAAGTTTCTGGTTACTGGTCACTAGTAGCTAGTAACCAGTAGCCAGTGACTATTAAAGTTTTTTCCTGATTTCAACAACGACATAAACTAAAACCAATAATAGTAGAATGACACTGCTTATCAAACTAATCTTCTCTCCGGTGCTATATATTGTGGGTTCAAACTTAAACTCGACGGTATGATTCCCTGCCGGGATGATCATGGCACGCAAGGTCCAGTTTGCCCTGAAATGCGGTTTCAATTGTCCATCAATATAGGCATTCCATCCTGCCGGATAATAAACCTCTGAGAATATCGCAAGCTGATCTGAAGAAGTATTGCTGGTATACGTCAGATGATTTGGTTTATAATCGCTAAGAGCAATGCTTGCAGATGTATCAGCCTGAAATATAATTTCACCCAGTTCATCCCTGAAACGCTCATCTATGACAGCTGTGACAATAGGATCGATATCACCCACAGCGATGATCTCTTCATCAGCATTCTGCACATATTCATAAGCTTTCACAAACCAGGCAGGACCCATAGCATATGGGTTCATGACGGAAGTCGGCCCGGCATTGCTCATGATAATAAAGTACTTGGTATTGAGCATATTCAGCACAGGGAGGTTTTTCAGGACATTTTTAATCTTCCCGAGATCAGCTTCAGACCTGAGTGTGTTGAACAGGCGGTTCATTTCAGGCTGGATCTGAAAGTCGATGAGCTCTTGGTAACGCTTTAGTTTTGCGCCATGGTATCCCCCAATGGACTTATGGAAGAATGATGTGCTTGCATCTTTGAATGGATCTATGG
>JABMQZ010000030.1 GCA_013202965.1 Bacteroidota bacterium
AAAATCTGGTTCCGCTATTGCGGAATGAAATTGGGTTAATACCTCGTGGGCTTGCCCTGAGGATAATCAATTTCAAAGATTTTTTTATTTAAACTAAACTTATTTTTTATTCGCAAATATTGCCAGCAACTCATTGGCCGCCACATAAGCACTGATTTTTCCTGTCAGCACTTCTTTTTCAATCTTACGGATCCTTCTTTTCACTTCTTCATTGCCGTAAAAACTGTCCCTTAGCTGCTGGTTGATGCTCTCATACATGGTATGCACCATTTGCTCTCGTCTTTTACTATAGAAGTAATTGCTATCCCCCGTCATGGTCGATTGGTAACGATCGACAATCCTCCAAATGTCAGTAACCCTTTCTTTATTAAACGCCGAGCAGGTTTCAACAGGCACTTCCCATCCGGAGGCAGTGGCGGGAAAAAGGTGCAGGGCATTCCTGTATTCAAGCTGTGCCAATTCCGCCTTTTCAATGTTGGATCCATCGGCCTTGTTAATGATGATGGCATCGGCCATCTCCATGATACCCCTTTTGATACCCTGCAATTCATCCCCGGCCCCGGCCAGCATGAGCAAGAGAAAAAAGTCGACCATGGAATGGACTGCGGTTTCTGATTGTCCAACACCCACCGTTTCTACAAAAATGCAATCGAAGCCGGCTGCTTCGCACAGGATGATGGCCTCGCGTGTTTTTCTGGCAACACCACCCAGAGATCCTGCTGTAGCCGATGGACGGATAAACGCATTGGGGTCGTTGGCCAGGTCTTCCATTCGTGTTTTATCGCCCAGGATGCTTCCTTTGCTGTGGGTTGAGCTGGGGTCAATGGCCAGCACGGCCACTTTATGTGCTGAAGCAGTCAAATACTTGCCCAGGGCCTCTATAAAGGTGCTTTTCCCAACACCGGGCACCCCGGTGATACCCACGCGTATGGAATTTCCGGCATGTGGCAGGCATCCGCTGATGATCTCCTGTGCCAACTCCTGATGCCTGGGCAAAGAACTTTCCACAAGGGTAATGGCTTTGCTGAGCAAGGTGCGGTTCCCGGCAAGGATACCCTGTACATAATTATCTGCAGCAATATCCTGCGGCCTGATATTACTGAAACGTTCAGCAGCGTCTTTGTTTACCTGTGGCGGTTGCTCAATGCCCTTCTTAACATGAAGGGCAGATTTGTTTTTTTTAGCCATTAACAAAAGATCTTTTACAAAGATACAAAAAGTGTTGAGTGTTGGGTGTTCCACCTACGCTAAAGCTTCGGCGGACGCGGTGAGTTTTGGTTTATGCAAATAATAATAAGCTCATGGCCATCACCATCATTCCGGCGATCAGGCCATAGATCGACAAATGATGCTCACCGAATTCCTGGGCTGCAGGCAGAAGTTCATCAATGGATATGAAGACCATGATGCCGGCTACGCCTGCAAAGATCATCCCGAAGAGCAAAGGGCTCAAAAAAGGCATCAGGATCAGGAAGCCTATCATGGCTCCGACAGGTTCCGCCAGGCCGGAAGAAAATGAATACCAGAAGGCTTTTTTCTTGCTGCCGGTTGCATAATAAATAGGTACGGAAACAGCAATGCCTTCCGGGATGTTGTGAATGGCAATAGCTACAGCAATAGCAATACCAAGACTGGTATTATTCAGGGCAGCAATGAAAGTGGCCAGGCCTTCCGGAAAATTATGAATGCCGATTGCCAGGGCAGTAAATAAGCCCATTCGCATCAACTTTGTTTGACCTGCCTTTTCTTTGTCGATGTCCTCAATCATTTTTATTTCATGAGGATTTTCCATAGAGGGTATAAGTTTATCGATGACAGCAATGAGCAATACTCCGATAAAAAATGCAGCCGTCGTTAGCAAAAAACCTTTGGTGTCGCCATAAGCCTCACTCAATTCGATCCGTGCTTTTGGGAATATTTCTATAAAGGAAACATAGATCATCACTCCGGCTGAAAACCCGAGGGAGATGGAAAGGAAACGCGTATTGGTTCTTTTGGCAAAGAATGCCAGCAGGCTCCCGATTCCGGTTGATAAACCGGCAAACAGGGTCAGCCCGAAGGCAAACATAATTTCATTCCAGCTGAAGTCTCCCATCCGAAAAGAGTTTTGTCCTGCTAATGTAATCAGAATTTCCTATGCTTAGCAGAATGGAAGGGGATTTAACTTCCAATCGACAATCGATCCACCTTCGCTATGCTTGTTCCTCCGCTAAAGCTACGGCGACACGCGGACGGCGGACAAGGCAATCTATTTTATCAGCTCCAGCCCTTCAAGTGCCGACGCATTGCCGGGATTGATGATCAGCACCTCATTAAAAAGGACTTCCGCTTCGCGGGTTTTTCCCAGCTGAAAATTGGACCAGGCATACATCAGCAGGGCTTCACTATTGAAAGGATAAAGGTTTATCACTCTTTCAAACTGCAGGGCGGCCTGTGCATAATCCTTTGTTTCATAATACATCAGGCCAAAATAATAATTTGCCTTTACATTCTGGGGATCTACATTGAGAATATAGATGTACTGGCTCTTCACCTGGCCCCAGTTTCCCATGGCAGAAGCCGGATTAATTAAACCAAACCTGGCTTCGATGGCATATGGTTTCAACTCAATGGCTTTCTGATAAAAAGCAGCGGACTCAGTAAACTGTCCCGAAAGATAACTCAACCAGCCAAGCCGGGCATTGATATGATAGGAGTCGGGGTCATAAATGTCCTTCAATACTTTGATGGCTTCCGCATAATTCCCATCATATTCATAGGTATAACTGCTGGAAAAAACTTCACTGATTGCTTTGGTGTCCTGTGCTTTGAGGCTTATCAAAGCCAATGTTAGTGTAAAACCCAATAAACTCCTTCTTAAAATGTCCATTTTAATCCTCCTATGATATTTTGATTTGTATATTTTAATTTAATTGTTCGTTGCCCTTCCGGCAAATCTGTACTGTATTCCGTTCTGCCCCCTTCTTTTTGCAGATACTGGTATCTAAGGGATAATTGCACAGATGGTGAAATTACGAAAATCAGGTTCAGTCCGGCCTTAAGATTTATATCATCCGTAATATTGTAAACGACAAAAGCATTGGATTCGTTTGTACTTCTTAAATTACCGAAAACTCCGAGGCCTTCAATCCAAAGGAAGTTGCTGACCTTCACACCGAGCATCTGGCTGGAAACAAGCCTGGGATCATGCTCCTCAAAAAGTCCCTTTATTGTTGTATTCCCATAGAAATTCAGGTTGCCAAAGGGATAGTAAGTTGCTGAAAAGCCAAATTGCAGCTGGGTCATATTGTTCAGGTTGGAATATGAAGCGAATATGCCAAGGTCAAATACAGCAATCTGTTTATTTAATGCCAGGGACCACACCATATTGTTAAAAGAATATCCCAGATGGAGAATATCATACTTCGCATCTTGACTTCCTATTGGAACCAGTAAACCAATGGAGATGTCTTCTGTCTTTACATGAATATAGTGTATGGCCGGAGTGAGCGACCATCCTTTTGCCAATAATATTTTCCCGTTCAGATAAAAAGAATTCTGTCTGACATTATAATCATAGCTCACAACAGAATCAGTTTCCCCCCATTTATATTGAACTGAAACCTGCCTGGATATAATCAGATTGGAATAAGCTGCGGACATGGTAATATGAGGATTAATATTCAGATTGATCCCGAGCTGTGAATAATAACTGTTGCCATAAAGATCTTGTTCCCTGTATCTGAATTGCTGAGGCAGCTTGCCCATCTTATTGTCATCAAAATTATTGCTGAACTCAGGCCCTGTCTCAAGGTAGATGCCTTCAACCCCCTTCCTGTTTTTTATTCCTTTTTCTTTTTTGAATGATTGGTCCCAGCTGCTTGATGCCCGCGCTGCTTCATCATTTTGGCCGGAATAAATAAGAGCATAGTAGAGATATTCCCTGGTCAAAGGATCTTCCGGGTTAAATTCAATAGCCTTCTCCATCTGTTCCGCTGAATTTCTGTAATGCTGCTTGTTGAAATACGCAAGCCCCATCCTCATCCTCAGGTAGAAATAGTCGATATCATGGTGAAGGGCTTCTTTCCCCACCCGGATGACTTCATTCCAGTTTTCACTAATGCTTGCATGATACATGCTGGAATCAACCCGGCGAAAATCAATTTTTAGCTGGGCATTCGCCAGTCCGGCGACAAACAGGAACAGTATTATTATAAGCCCGGCTCTTCCCATGTGGCTTCAATGTTTGCATTTTTTGAGCTGATATAAATTTTCCTTATGGCCCCTTCGCTGATGGTAAAGCGGAATTCAAATGACCTGCGAAGCTTTTTTCCTGCACGCACTGATGCCGTTGACCTCAGTTCTATGGCAGCATCCGACAGATCATCTTCAATCTTGTGGTATGCAAGTCTGTATTTTGCTTTTAGGAAGGTGTAAAAAGGTGCAATAAAGTCCTGTAATATCATTCCGGATTTTTTGCTGATCATGCTTAAGGGATAAACATCTTCTATGATCATGCCCTGGTAATAGCCAGATACTACGCGGTATAAGCCAAGATACATCAGGAATAGAAAAGATTTTTTATTTCCCTGGAAATGGGTGAAGTACATCATCTCTCCTTCAATCCTGAAGAATGCTTTTGAGTTGGTGGTTTCGCAATGAATATATGTATTGTTATACAGGTCGGTTTTTACATTCAATTTCACCTGAAGATCCTGTTCATTTTTATCAGAACTAAGTCTGAATTGTAATTTCTGGCCCGGAACAAAGTGAAAAGCCTTATGAAGGTTTTCATTTTCATCTATATTGGAAACAAAGTCATTTTTTAACGGCCTGAGGTAGGTTTTCAATGAATAGCTTGTGCCCTTGTGCATAATAAAAAATGCGAAGGGGTAGTCGATGGTCTGTGCGCCAATAAAGGGATCGGCCTGCA
>JABMQZ010000002.1 GCA_013202965.1 Bacteroidota bacterium
AAAGAAGTAAAGGCTTGGGAACAGCACAGAAATAATAAAAAAGCTAAAATTAATTGGCAATTTAAAACAGATGACGCTCGGATTAAACTAAAACGACTCTATCCGACAATATCGTCTTGACATGACACTAGTTTGGTTGAAGAGTTTGATTGGCGAAACCGGCATGGTGCAAATGATCCCAATAAGGAAGATTACTATTATGACCCAAATAGTGATGGTGAAGGTTGGTTAACAATAATTAAAGATCAAATGCTTCATCCTAATTGTAAGGGACTTTGTTATATATATGGACCCCTGGCAGTTGTGGAAGGATTGGCGAATATCTATTTTAACAGCCATCTTAATTTTGATCTGTCAGAGCAGCATGTTTTGGACTGTGATAACCATACTAACGATGAATGCAATGGCGGACCAGCAAGTGCAACTATAAATTTTTTAATGAATCCTACAGGAGTTGTTAATGAAGAGTGTTACCCGATGGCTGCACCCAATGGTTCATGTCAGCCTTTTACATATCCTGGATTATTGGAATATCAAATTCGAACCCCTAATGGTACTAGTGCTGCATCAATATCGCCTCATACCGCAGATCAAAAAAGAGAAAGTATTATCCTGCATGGACCCATAATAGCTTTTTTAGGAGGATATGTTAGCGATATGGCTCATTATTTGGCGTTGATAGGATACGGCAAACTTAATATTGGCGATATCATACATTTAGATCCGGTGGGTGGAGATATAACTATTGATGAAGATTCTCCATATCTTGGCCATTCTTATTGGATATATAAAAACAGTTGGGGCACAAATTGGGGTGACCAAGGATATATGTATCATATAGAGGGAGAGAATCAATTCATTCCTGAATTTTGCAAGTATTTTAATTTGCCAATTGAGGATTTCCTTAATCTGGGTAGACCTATTGAATGCTTCGATAAAGACAATGACGGCTATTGTAATTGGGGAATAGATGAAGATCCTCCAACAAGTGGTTGTCCTGATAATTGTCAAACTAAAAGAGACTCAGATGATTCAGAACCCCGCATAGGGCCTTATGATGTAAACTACTATGGCACACCTGTAAGGCCCATTATGGAAGTTACATGCGAAAATGAACAAATTGATAATGATGGATTTTTTACATTTTATGAAACATCTCAGGATCGTGAACTTATTATCACAATTTCAAATCAAGGCAATGCTCAACTGAATTTAGTAGATCCTACATTTGAAGATATAGTGACTTCTTCTAATGAATCTGTTTTTGAGATTACACCACCACCACCCACTACTCCAATTGCAATGGAGGGAGGAAGTACTCAGTTTATTATCTTTTATCATTATGACCCCGAACAGAGTTTTGATCAGGCGGTTATCACCATTAATACATTGGAACCGGAGTATGGTGCTTACCAATTTGTTATTGCTAATTTTGATTGTGATCAGTCACCGGGCCCTGATATTGACATTACTGTTGCAGAAACATGGGATTCTCAGGATATTATTACAGGGAATGTGTATGTACACAGCGGGGCTGAATTAACAATCGAAGGTACCTACGGATTTATTGATGGTGTTGACCTCAACATAAAACCAGGGGGAAGGGTAATTATTGATGGTGGAGTGCTTACTAATGTATGCGATAATACCTGGCAGGGTGTTGATGTATGGGGTAATGAAAACCTATGCCAGTATCCAACATCTAATCAGGGTTATCTAAATATTATTAATGGTGGTAAAATTAAAAATGCTGAATATGGCATTCAAGTTGCCAATGCAATTGATCTCACCTCTTATGCCAGGGGTACAACTGGGGGTATTGTCAAGTGCGATAGTGCTATTTTTGTCAATAATAAATATGATGTTATTATTTACCCTTACAGGAATATCAATCCCGGTACCGGAGAGGAAGTTCCTAATTTATCTACATTCAGAAATTCATTTTTTCTAACAGATTTTGGTTATGCTGAATCAGAAAGCCATGTCTATTTAAGAGGAGTTGATGGCGTTAAATTCAGGGGTTGTACTTTTGAAAATAAAACTGATTTTGTGGATACGCCTTTCAATGAAAAGTTGGATGTTGGAATTTATAGCTTTAATTCAGGTTTTTATGTTGAAGATTATTGCACGAATTATTCTGTCCCCTGCAATCATAGCAATAGATGCTTGTTCAATAATTTAAGGTACGGTGTATATGCTCTCAATAGCACGTCAAGTAAATATATCTGCATCGATACTGCTATTTTCCTCAACAACCTCACCGGCATATATATGAGTGCTGTTGATGAACAGCGAATCACCTCCAACGATTTATTAATTGATTACTTTGAAGATTTTTCAGTTGCTTATGACACACCCAAACCTGTTGGACTCTATCTCGAAACCTGCAAGTATTATATGATAGAGGAAAATTCATTTTCAAATGAATCAACAATTGAAAATGCAACCGGAATTCATATACTGAATTCTGGTCCATACGCAAGTGAAGTATATAATAATTCATTCGATGGTTTTTATTCCGGCGTAACAGCTGCAGGTGAAAACCGTAATGGAAGCCTTGAGGGCTTGTGTCTGATTTGTAATGACTTTATGCGTTGTGAAACAGATATATATGTTACACCGGAAGGTGGAAGTATTACAGCTAATTTGGGAATTAATCAGCAACAGGGGTTGCCTAATGGTCAGGCTGATGGACCGGCAGGCAATACTTTTACAATTGATGATTTTCAAGACCTTGAAAAAAATTATTACAATGAAACTGCGAACACCATTTACTATGCTCACCATTTAAATCTAGGTTTAGTAAAACTTGAACCAAATCCTTATTATAACATTAACGTCCAGCCTGATCCATTTGCTGACTATTCAAAACAAGAATCCTGTCCTTCCAACCTTGGAGGAGGTATTGATATTCCGACGGAGATGTTAACCCTTTCCAATGAATCAGTTCAAATTGAGGCTTATCAGGATACTCTCGGTCAGTATGTTGACGGAGGAGATACAGATAATCTGACTTTAGAAGTTCAAACAAGTTTTCCGGATGAAGCTATGCAAATAAGGCAGGAATTATTAAATGAATCGCCTTATCTTTCAGATACAGTTATGGAAACTGCCATTATGAAAGAAAATGTATTACCCAATGTCATGATCCGTGACATTTTGGTTGCCAATCCTCAATCAGCAAAATCGGCGGAAGTTTTAAATACTCTTGATGATCGCTTCATTCCCATGCCTGATTATATGATGTCAGAGATTATGCAGGGCCTTAATGCTATCGGGGCAAAAGAAATTCTGGAACAGGAATTATCTAAACATAAAACAATCCACTCAAAGTCGCTTAGTAAGCTATTGAGACATTACAAGCAGGATACTATAAATGCATGGGCACATGATAGTTTGATATCATTATTACTTGCAGAGCCTTTTCCGGGACCACATTATAAGGCAGCATTCATATATTTGGAACAAAATGATTCCTTAAGCATTCAAAGCACTCTGGACAATATTCCTCAGGTGTTTATTTTGTCTGACAGGGAAACAATTGTCCATAATTTATTCCTTGACTATTTTGGTATTCTTAGTGAATTACAGGAGGATTCCCTTGCTTCGATTGATAGTATACAAGAATTAGCCCTTCTAAATATTGCACAAAACGATCATTTACTGACTGGCCTTTATGCAAGAAATCATTTGCATGGATATGACTTAATTAATTATATTGAACCTATTTTCCTGCCTGAATCATTGAAAAGTACACCAACTTGGGGAAATTACAAACCCGTCAGTGGGAGTAATTCAAAACTAATGAAAATATTCCCGAATCCTGCAGGAGGTTATTTTATAATTGAATATGATTTACGGGAAATCAATGGCAAGGCTGTTTTAATTTTATCTGATTTGAATGGAAGAAGACTTGACAGTTTTACTATAGAGGATAAGCAAAACCAGCAATTGCTGGGCACAAGTTCTTATCCATCAGGCATGTATATTCTACAGTTATTTATAAATAATGCGCTTATTGAAACGCATAAAGTTCAGATAATAAAGTAAGTCCCATGCTTATCAGGAAACTATTAATATTACTTCTTACTGTACAACCAATAGTTTTAATGTCTCAATCTCGTTGGACCAATATTTATTATCCAAATGAAGATACATATGGCAGTTTTTTGGCAGAATCATACGATCACGGATTATTATTTGTAGGAAAACACGGACATAATGCCGTTCCTTTCAACTGGCTGATAAAAACAGATATTAATGGTCAAATATTATGGAATAAAACTATTGGAATCATAGATTATACATTAGTTTTGTTGCACATATCAACCAATAAAAGAGGATCAATCTATGGAGCTGGGGCTACCAATTATTTAGACGAGTTTGTAGATCCAATAATAATTAAGATTGATTCTTGCGGTGAGAAAGAATGGTGCAAGATTATATACAATCCCGGTTCATTGAACTATGCCACTCAGGTAATCTCAACTCAAGATAATGGCTGTGCAGTACTTTTATATTCAGGACTGAATATTTCGGAGGATCGCGTTTGTCTCGCCCGGTTTTCAAGTGATGGAGAACTATTATGGAACAACTGTTATAATAGTATAGATACAAGTATCGCAAATCCATGGGGCCAGTCTGTCATACAAACTCCAGATAGAGGTTTCCTCATTAGTGGGCATTGTGGTTATGAAGATCCTAACCAACCTAATCTGTTTTGGTCAAAACCATATTTTATTAAGACAGATTCAATAGGTAGTTTTGAATGGGAAACCATTGTATATGAAAATGTTGGAGGTGAAAATGGTGGTAGTGCATGGAGTACTTCCATCAATCCCTCGAGATTATATTATTATTCATCTATAAGCCATTATTATCCGGGAGCCAAATCCCCTGCACTATTAAAAATGGATCTACTCGGAAATATCGTAGATATTTATGATATTGTTACAGGTTATACATACGGGGGATTGACTTATGCTACTTTCATCAATGATTCAATTTTAGCTTGTGGCGTTGGCTGGGGTAACACTGAAGATGATATTATAAACTATGCGGCATTAATCGACACTTCAGGAATAATAATAGATTCTAAGTTTCTAATTCAAGACATTTATACCATACATATGGACACAGTATTTGATGAAAAGCTTGTCTATATGTATAACACTTTCCAAAATAACCAATTTGATGTTTATTTAACAAAGTTAAATTATGAGTTAGAAGACGACACTTTCTACACCTTTCCCTTCCAATATGATACCCTATGCCCATATCCTATTGCATCGGATACCATTTCACAGGAAGGTTGTGATATTATTGTTGGAATCGGGGAAGAGGAGATGGGGAGAGAGGGAGATGGGGGGAGGATGGAATTATATCCTAATCCGGCAACGGATCAAATAAATTGCAGATTGCAGATTGCCTCGCCCGCCTATGGCGTGGCAGATTGCAGAAGTTCATTGTTGATATACGATATGTTTGGCAGAAAGCAGGAAGAAATACAGATCCCCAAAGGGCAAAAGGAAATACAAATTGATGTTTCCGCTTATCCTCAGGGAATATATATAGCTGTACTACAGTCAGAGCAGGAAATTCTGGACAGGAAGAAGTTTGTGGTACAATAAGCCCCATTAAATTGTCGATTGTCGATTTTCAATGTCGATACTCGATTTTCGATATTCGCTATTCGTTATTCAA
>JABMQZ010000031.1 GCA_013202965.1 Bacteroidota bacterium
AAATTGGGTTAATACCTCGTGGGCTTGCCCCGAGGATAATCAATTTCAGAGATTTTTTTATTAGCGATGAGTTATTCGTTTTAATGAGTAAGAACAGCAAATTTACTAATATATATTACACAACTAATTGTTTTAAGTCTAAATTAGAGACATGAAGTGGAGGTAAAAGCTATGCACAAAGGATGCGGGCCGGCAACCGCCTAATATTTCTTGACTTCCGTTTCCCCGCGGATCACCAGGTAAGCATTCATGGCCAGTGCTTCCATTTCGTTTTCTCCGGGGTAAATAAAGACAGGAGCGAAACGGTGAACGCGCATACGGATACGTTCGCAGAACCATTTGTCGTAGGCCACGCCACCGGTAATCAGAATACCATCGATGTTGCCTTCAAGCACGGCAGCCATCTCTCCAATGGATTTTGAAACCTGATAAGCCATAGCATCATAGATGAGGGTAGCTTTTTTATCACCCTTTATCACCATTTGTTCAACATCATAGGCGCTGTTGGTTCCGAGGTAAGCAGTGAGCCCACCTTCACCGATGAGTATTTTATTGACTTCTTCCATGCTATATTTGCCGCTGAAACATAATTTTGCCATTTCAAGAGTTGGCAGTGTGCCGCTTCTTTCAGGTGAAAATGGCCCTTCACCGCCAATGGCATGGTTCACGTCAATCACTCGGCCCTTCTTGTGGGCACCGATGGAAATTCCACCTCCAAGATGGGCTATGATCAGGTTCAGGTCTTCGTATTTTCTGTCTTGAATTAATGCATGCTTACGTGCAGTGGCTTTTTGGTTGAGGGCATGAAAAACAGAGTGGCGCTCAAAGAGGGGATGACCAGCAATACGGGCAACATCTTCCAGTTCATCAACAACAACAGGATTGGCAATATAGGCTTTTGCATTCGGGAGTTCATGGGCAATATGATCAGCGATAAGACCACCGAGGTTACTGGCGTGCTCACCGATCGGACTGTTTCTCAGGTCCTCTTTCATTTTCTCATTGACCGCGTAGACACCTGATGGGATTGGCCTGACAAGCCCGCCCCGCCCCATGACAATATGAATATCGTCTGTTTTTATTCCTTCCTCCTGCAGCACCTTATAAATCACATCTTTCCTGAACTCAAACTGCTCAGTGATCTTTTCGAAGGGAGCCAACTCCCCATTACTATGCTTGATATTTTTGGTGAAGATTTGTTCTTTGTTCCTGAATACAGCAATTTTTGTTGACGTTGAACCGGGATTGATGGCAAGGATCAAAATGTTTTCCATTTCCACTATTTTTATATGCTTATTGAAGGGCAGCCGCCAGGCAAATGCTGTCAAGTTTTGATACTTCCGAATCTGACCTTGAAGTAAGCACAATGGGTGCTGTTGCTCCGAGAATATTGGCTGCAACCTTGGCATTGGCGAAGAAGATAAATGCTTTATAAAGCATATTGCCGGCTTCGATATCCGGAAGGAGAAGCAGGTCAGCCATCCCGGCCACATTACTTTTGATCCCCTTATGTTCTGCAGCTTCAGCAGAGATGGCATTGTCGAATGCCAGGGGTCCGTCGATAAGACAATTGGGGATCTGTCCGCGATCAGCCATCTTTGATAGCAGTGCTGCATCCAGTGTGGCAGGCATCATTTCGTTGACAAGTTCCACTGCTCCCAGCACGGCGATCTTTGGCTCTTCGATGCCGAGTTTGTGCAGAAAATCGATGGAATTTCTCAGGATGTTGACCTTGTCAGTAAGTGTTGGTGCAATGTTCATGGCCACATCGGTCAGGGCAATCAGCTTATGGTGATAAGCAGGGACCTCGAAGATCGCAATATGCGAAAGAATTTCATTCTGCCTGAGACCCCATTGCTTGTTGAGAATGCCCCGTAGCAGGACAGCCGTCCCTACATTTCCTTTCATCAGAATGTCGGCATCGCCGAAATGAACCAGCTTAACAGCTTTGGCCACGGATTCAGTGAGGTTAGGCTCGTCAATGATCTCCATCTTGGAGAGATCGAGTTCCAGTTTATCGCCGATACGAAAGATCTTTTCTTTATCTCCCACAAGCATGGCATCCACGATCTTAAGTTTTGCAGCATCCACCACGGCTCCCAGGGAGTGCTCATCATGGGCAGCAGCCACAACAAGTTTTTTCTTTGGTGCTTTTTTTACGATCTCGCGTAATTCTGAAAGGTGTTCTAACATATCATTATTTTTAATAGGACAGGATAAGTTGTTGATTTGTAGTGCAAAATGCTTGTTCTGCATTTAACAGTACAAAAGTAGGAAAGAAAGCAGTAAGTACAAAGGATAAAAAGGGTGTTGGGTTTTGGATTATGAATTATGGATGAAAGTTTTAAATTTGAGTTTTAAGTTTTAAATTATCCAGCCTTTCGACTTCCGTTCAGGACAAGTTATCCAGTATCCAGTCCTCCTACGCTAAAGCTTGTGCCTCCCATCGGCCGCCAAAGGCTTGCCGATAGCGCTGTGCTAAAGCTTACGCTTGCACCGAAGCTTCAGCGTAGGAGCACGGCGACACGCGGGCGGCGTACAAAGCCCAGCATCACTCCGAATAAAAATTGATCATTCTTTGAATGGCTCTTTTGCACACCGGGCAGAACGCATCATACTTCACTGATTTCATGGTGCAGTCGATGTATGGACGGAAAACTCCTTTGGCCACATATCCACCACCCTCATACACTCCAACAGTGTTTTCATATTCTTCTGTTGCAGGTGTCGGAACCGGTGTGTCCACACGGACCATGTTCTGCCATTTGCGGTTAAAATGCACCAGGGTTGAGATATTCGGCTCCCAGGGTTCAACATCAAGTGGGTAGAAATCTTCTACGGCAACATCAGATGTATAATATTCATCTGCCAGGCCGGCAAAGGCATGTCCGAATTCATGCTGAAACAGGAAATCCCCGGCAGGATTGTCGCTGGTGCCTACACTGTAGAAATTATAGATTCCGCCACCTCCGTATTTTTCATGATTTACCAGAATGAAGATCTGGTCATAAGGGACATTGGCTGCAACATCCCTTACACTCTTCATGTTTTCTGTAGTGAGGTACCTTTCTGAGCCGAAGGTGTAAAAGTTGCTTCCAAGAACTGTATTTTTCCATATTTCATCACCCTGAAGATCCGTACCACTCTCTTCCGATATGGAATTCACTGCCCAGATGTTGATCTTGTCTTTGTTTCCTTTATAAGGTTCTGATTCCAGGATATACCCTTTAAAGCGTTCACAGTCGACTGCAAATTTTTCCATTTCCCCTTCCGTGTATCCCTCGGCAATGATCACAATATCAAGCTTTTCGTTGGGATTACCGGAATAATGTATTTTCGACTTACTGAATTTATTTTGCTTGTTTTTTTTAACATCCCTTGTCTTTGGGTCAAGGGGAAGAATGAATTCCTTATCCCAGCCCAGCTCTTTATTCCGGCTGTAGAAAACGAGGTTCACAGGGCTTTTCGGATACGGCATAACGACAGTTTCATCAAAGGCTTTGTCATTGGATTCCGCCTCCGGTGTAGCCTGCCATTCCCTGAACAGGGATGAATATCCACGAGAGTAAAGCAGCTCATTGGTTTCTGCATCGTAGACCTCAAACTTATAATTGCCGTAATTGAACTTATCGATAAGATTGGTCTTCGGCCCACCCCAGTACTTCTCTGCGTAAAGGGTGTCGAATTCGTAATATTCTTCAACAGAATTCCCTGAGTGGATGTAATCGATCCGCAGTGTTTTATTTTTGAAATGATCTTTGAACTGGGCCTGCACACCAATGCTTAGCGTAAGCAGCATTAACAGGATAATTTTTTTCATAGCTGTAGTTTATGGCTGTGAAATTACGAAAATAGTTTTGAGTTTTGAGTTTTGAGTTGTTGATGGATTCCATTCCAAAAAAAATTAACATTTATAACTCAAAACTTAAATTTTTTTTATAAATTTGAAGCATAATCAACAACATACCTCTCAATTGCTTAGCTATCTGAATATCCTTTCTATTAAGCGGTACCTGAACATAAAAGACCGCGACGGCTACCTTAATGCATAAACCCCAAGTGATTTCTCTGATTGTTTAATTATTGTAAAATCATTGCATTATGAAGCTACCCTATGCCGAATCCTATAAGATCAAGATGGTTGAGTCCATCAAGAGAAGCAAAAGCTTTGAGCGTGAAGCATGGATAAAAGATGCGAAGTATAACCTGTTTAATTTGAAGAGCGAGCAGGTTTTTATTGACCTGCTGACTGATTCGGGTACCGGCGCCATGAGCGACCGGCAGTGGTCGGAGATGATGCTGGGCGATGAAAGCTATGCAGGGGCATCTTCATATTACAAGATGAAGGAAGCCATTAAGGATATCCTGGGATTTGATCATTTTCTGCCCACGCACCAGGGGCGTGCTGCCGAAAATGTGCTTTTTTCTGTCCTGGTAAAAGAAGGCGATATCATTCCTGGGAATGCCCATTTTGATACAACAAAAGGACATATTGAGTTCAGGAAAGCAAGAGCGCTTGACTGTACCATCGATGAAGCTTTTGATACCACCCTCGATTATCCTTTCAAAGGGAATGTCGACCTCAAAAAACTCAAAAAGGTACTGAAGGAAAACCCCAAAGAAAAGATTCCTTTCATCATATTAACCCTCACCTGTAACTCTGCCGGCGGGCAGCCGGTATCAATGAAAAACATCAGTGCTGCCAGTGCCCTGGCAAAGAAGTATGACATCCCGGTATTATTTGACTCGGCCAGGTTTGCAGAAAATGCGTACTTCATTAAAATCCGTGAAGAAGGTTATCAGGATAAAAGCATTCGCGAGATCGTCAGGGAAATGTTTTCCCATGCCGATATAATGACCATGAGCAGTAAGAAGGATGCCATCGTGAACATGGGAGGCTTCATTGGCTTAAGAAACGAAGAACTGTTTACAAAAGCCTCCGTCTATAATATCCTTTTCGAAGGCTATATAACCTATGGCGGGATGTCGGGACGTGATATGAATGCCCTGGCACAGGGACTTTATGAAGGTACTGAGTTTAACTATCTCGAGAGCCGGATCGGCCAGGTGGCCTACCTGGGCCAACTTTTGATGGAATATGGCATTCCTGTTCAATTTCCTTTTGGCGGGCATGCCATTTTCGTGGATGCCAAGCGCTTCCTTCCGCAGGTGCCAAGGGAGCAGTATATCGCACAAACCCTTGCCATACAATTATATATCGAAGGTGGTATAAGGGGGGTAGAGATAGGTGCCCTGCTTGCCGACCGCGACCCCATCACCCGCGAAAACCGTTATCCCAAACTGGAAATGCTCAGGCTGGCCATCCCACGCCGTACCTATACCAACAATCATATGGCTTATGTGGCAGCAGCGATAAAAAATGTCTACGACCGGCGTGATAAGATAAGCGAAGGACTCCGGATCGTCCACGAAGCGCCGATTATGCGGCATTTTACGGTTGAACTGGAAAAAATCTAGAAGATTGGGCGGTTTTTGATTGTCGACAATCGACAATTCATTTCCGTATCTTTACCATATGCCTTCCAGCTTCAATAAGGATCGACAGTATTACCGTTTCTGCCTCTACGGTTTCTTCAAGAACCTCCGGTTCTTCGAGGCTTTCCTCATCCTCTTCTTCCTGGAAAAAGGGCTTAGCTTTTTTGCAATCGGGATGCTGTATGCCGTGAGGGAGATCACTGTGAATCTTTTCGAGGTCCCCTCGGGCGTTATTGCAGATGCATTCGGCCGTCGCAGGACCATGATCATTGCATTTATCTTTTATATTATTTCTTTCATTGTCTTTTTCTTCGCACATTCATATTATGGGTTTCTTCTGGCCATGATCCTGTTTTCCCTCGGAGAGGCTTTCCGGAGTGGGAACCACAAAGCCATGATATTCCATTATCTGTCAAGCAAAGGATGGGAAGATCAGAAAGTGCATTATTATGGCAATACACGCTCCTGGTCTCAGATGGGTTCGGCAGTGTCGGCCCTGAGTGGAGCAGCCATCATATTTATCAGCGGAAGCTATCGCTATATTTTCCTGTTTTCCGTGTTGCCGTATATACTTGACCTTATACTGGTGGCAAGCTATCCCCGCTTTCTCGACGGTAATATGCAAAAGGCAGACTGGGGCAGGGTAAAACAAAATTTTATTGAAGTCTTCCGTTCCCTGATCAGTGCATTGAAAATAAGAAAAGTACTATCCATCATTGGCAGTCTTTCGGTTTACAGTGGATATTATAAAGCGGTAAAAGATTACCTGCAACCGCTTATTGCGGTATGGGCGCTCTCATTGCCACTCATGCTGGACTTCACAAATGAGCAGAGATCATCTGTTCTGGTCGGGCTTGTGTTTTTTGTTGTTTACCTGCTGTCTTCCGTTGCTTCCCGTTCATCCGGAAGGTTCTCAGAAAAATTCATATCCTTCTCTGCCCCGTTGAACATAAGCCTGATCTTTGGTTTGATTTGTGGCATCCTGAGTGGTATTTTCTTTTCCATGGAACTTTGGGTGCTTTCGGTGCTTATTTTTATCGTGGTGTATATGATCGAAAATATTCGTAAACCTGTTGGTGTGGCATTCCTGGGCGGCAGTGTCAGCAAAAACGTCCTTGCATCTGTTTTATCAGTCGATTCACAGGCAAAATCACTCATTGCAGCAGCACTTGCACCCCTTATTGGTATCTTTGCAGATCTTTATGGGCTGGGCTGGAGCCTTATGATCGTGAGTGCCGGATTATTACTGACAAGCCCGCTGTTCATGCTGAAGGCCTACAGAAAAAAATAATGGCTGGAAAAGATCCTGCAACTCATATAAATACATTACGGTAATCATGGAATACTTCTATATTTTTCTGGTGGCATTACCGCTGGCATTACATGCTTACTCAACCGCCTATTGGGGAGGTGTCTACCGCTGTCTTTCGCCCCGCGAGATCCTGAATATGGTACTTGCCTTTGTCATATTCCAGACGGCAATGTTCTGGCTGGGAAGCATATCCGGGACTTCCTTTGCAGGAACTATGGGATGGTTTTCCTTTCCCATCGCAGAAGCGATTATTTTGCTCACCGGCATAAAGCTGATCTTTTCTGCTTTCAGGACAAGGCCGGAACAGAAATCCTTCAACCTGGGGAAGACCGGTGAACTTGTGGCGGTTTCTTTTGCTTCCTCCCTGAATGCCTTTATGGCAGGCCTCGGCATTGGTTTATTGAGGCCGGTATCTGTGTTTATGATCATCGCCATATCTTTGTTTGTGGCTGTTTTATCAATTGCAGGAGTATATGCCGGGAAAAAGCAGGGCAGGATAATTTATACTACCTTTGCAGGCGTTACAGCCGGTGCATTTCTGATCGTTCTTGCAGTCATACTGGCGCTTGATCTCAATAATTTAATTTAAAGGATATCCCGGAAGATGAAAAGAGCATTTATAGTATTATTTTCACTTATTCTGTTCACCTTAGGTGCTAAAACTCAGATACCATCGGGATATTATGATGGTACTGAAGGATTGTACGGCGAGCAGTTGAAGGCAGTACTGCATGATATCATTGATGGCCATGATGAGCCTTCCTATAATGATCTTCGTGATTTTATCCTCCCTGAGTCTGATGAAGACCCACAAAACTCCAATAATGTAATCCTGCTGTATACCGGCAGGTCGCAGGCCAAAAGTACTTTTGGCGGTGGTATCAATGAATGGAACCGGGAGCATGTATGGGCAAAGTCGCATGGTGACTTCGGGAACGATCCTCCCTGCGGTACTGATGCCCACATGATCAGGCCAACGGATGTTTCCGTAAATTCCGACCGGGGCAACAAAGATTTTGATGAAGGAGGGCAACAGCATTCTGAAGCCACAGGATGTTATTTCACCGAATATACCTGGGAGCCGCGTGATGAGGTCAAGGGAGATGTGGCCAGGATGATCCTTTATATGGATGTACGCTACGAGGGCGATAATGGGGAACTTGATCTGGAAGCAGTGGATGCGGTAAATACCTCGCCTGCTCCCCAGCACGGAAGGCTCAGCACCCTGCTCGAGTGGCATGAAGAAGACCCGCCGGATGCTTTCGAGATCAACCGTAATAATGTAGTGTATTCATACCAGGAAAACAGGAACCCCTTTGTCGACCATCCCGAATTTGTGTATGATATCTGGGACCCGTCAGCAGGCTTGTCCGATGAGAAAAACTCCCTGAATGTAAGCTTCTATCCAAATCCTGTTGTAAATACACTGAATATTGAATTGAATGTCCCGGCTACTATCCCGGTGGGGATAGAAGTTTATAATAGCCAGGGGTTGCAGGTTATTTCGAAAGAAAATTTCCCGGGAAATAACACAGTATTAGACTGCTCCGGCTTGCCGGCAGGATTATATTTTCTCCGGCTACTTGATGAACAAAGCGGGAAAAGCTATGTTTCTCCATTCATGAAAGTGAATTAATTATGGCAAAGATCAGGATCACAAAAATCTACTCATTTGAAATGGCCCACATCCTCCAGGATTATGACGGTCCCTGCCGGAACATTCACGGCCACTCGTATAAGCTGTTTGTAACAGTATCAGGCAGTCCTATCCAGGATGAAAGCTCCCCCAAGAAAGGAATGGTCATGGATTTCAAAGACCTGAAGGCCATCGTAAAAGACCACATTATTAGCCGTTTTGACCATGCCCTGGTGTTGAGTAGCAAAACCGATCCCGGCCTTATTGAAGGCATAAAAAAGCATATGGAAAAACTGATCATTGTGGATTACCAGCCCACCAGCGAGAATCTGGTTAACGATTTTGCCTCCATCATCAGCTCTCATCTCCCCCCAAATGTTTCATTACATAACCTTCGTCTGTGGGAAACGGCTACTTCCTATACGGAGTGGTTTGCGGAGGATAATTAGTGTTTGTCCATAATGTCCGCTGTCTTCGTTCCACTTATATAGCCATCCAATCGATATGCTTAAAAGTTTCGATGGTTTATAGCCAGAAGCCTTAAAAAGTCCGCAGGGCAGCGGCACTTAGCATGATAACATTCTCAGATTTCATCGCTTTTATCGATTCAATTTACTTCGAAGGTTATGCCAACCAGCTTGCCGCAACTGATCCCGAAAAACTGCAGTTTGAATATACTGAATATCAGGTGGCAATGAAATAATAATTCTGCTGAAAAGCGGGGCAAAGGTTAATTCACCTTTGCCCCGCTTTTTTCTTAATAAATATTTTCGAATGCATCAAGCCAGATGCTTCATACAAGGCTTATAACTTTATTTTACAATAAATTTTCTCTGGGCAATTATCTTTCTTTCATCCTTCAATATTGCTACATAAACACCTGATGGGTATTTTGAAACATCTATTTGAATTTGGTTTTGATTTTTAGGTATTACTACCTCATCTTGTTTCATCCCATATAAATTAAAAATACTAATCACATTTCTATTTATATCACTTGTAAATTTGCAGTTTATCTTTTCACTTGAAGGATTCGGATAAATCAAAAATATTTCTTTCGATATATTATGAGGTTCAATGATGCCTACCGATTGACATCCTGGCGTGTCGCAACCAAAACTATCTACTTTCATCAACCAAGCTTGCTGTGGTTCATAAAAAGTTGCCGTTTGTCCTACTGCAATATATCCACCATCTGAAGTTAAATGAAGATCATAAAATTTGTTCATATGCCACTCTGGATCATCAAAGTGTTCATATTCACGCCACCATAGGCTATCACCTTCTTCATCAATCTTACAGATCCAGCCACTGCTGTTCATCCAATCCATACCATAAACATCGTCATGCCTGAACCCACACATAATATAACCTTCATTATGATCTGGATATATACCATGCACTTTATTCCATAAATGCTTATCTCCAACTGTCTTTGACCACAAAATCTCACCAGAAGGTGTTACTTTATAAATATTCACTTTAGTAAGCATTAAATCAGTTCCAATCACCGTATCTGATATTGAAGCAGCACACATGTAATTGCCATCGCTTGTTTTACAGGTAGTAGCCAAAAAATCAGAGTAGTCTCCCCCTAGGTTTAACTCCCATTGAAACTCTCCCTGATTGTTCACCTTTAACAAGTATGGATTACCAGTTTGGGGTAAGCTGGCAAAATAATAATATAAACCTATTAAATATCCGCCATCTGCAGTTTCTATTATATGAGTATCGGTAAAGATAAATAAAAAAGATGTACTTTAAAAGGAAAATATTTGACGTGAATCTAATCAATTTTATCAATCAATTTCCTGATGAGACATCATGTAAGTTGAAATT
>JABMQZ010000032.1 GCA_013202965.1 Bacteroidota bacterium
AAGCAACTAAGAAAGAAAAGTGTGCATTCTTATTTGCTGAAATCTGTGTATTCTTAATTGCTGAAAGTTGTGCACTCTTAATTGCGAAAATCTGTGCATTGTTATTTACCGATTACACCTCTCCGGCTCCAGCTATATTTTCAATAGAAAGTGCTCGTGATTCCGCCGCAGTTTTTAGAACATATGCTGATGTGGTTCCTTGATAATTATGCCATAACCTACCCAGTCTCCTGATCATCCAGAAGTCATCCGCAATCTCTGAACTCATACTCCAATATGGTTCGGTGGTGGTGATATTAAAAATATCATGAAAAAACATTGGTGTGCCCTCATAGGCATAGGTAAGCTTGGGTGCGTAATTCTGTTCTGCATCAATAAATATGTGTCCCGGCCTGCCGTCAATTTCCAATAGTGCAGCCGGAGAAGTTGTTCCAATCCCTACATTTCCTGTATTGAAATATAAATCACTTCCCGATTGGGCCCAGTAACCGCCAATAGAGGTTTCGTCAGTGATCTTTTCCCAAACCGGTAATCCTGCAGTACCTATATTGTAATACAATCCCGGGGTATTGTCCGACTGAAATATGACCAGACTGGTGGGTGGGTTTGAAATATTGTCCCGTTCGCTTTCAGTCATTCTCGGGAACAGAAAGCCTTTACTGTCTGACTGAAGGTCAAGTATGGCAGAAGGATCTGCCGTTGCCGGAGGATCATCAGTGATTACAACCTGCGCGTATGCACTTTGCATCATGATGCAGAGTACAATGAACGATAAAAGGATATTTTTTTTCATGGTGGCTTGGTTGAGTTTATTTATCTACTTGATACATATAAGTTTGGATAATACAAATATATATCAATTCCTTCCTCACTTTTTACGGAAAAATGGCTAAGTATTAACACCTACCAATAGCGATAATCAACATATGTATTATTATTCTATATTTCTGTTTATTAATTTATTAACTGATATATTATATATTTTTCTCATTTTACAGCAGCAAGAAATCAACAATTTCATAAGCCTTGAATTCTTCAAATAAAGATTTAACTTGCGGCCCAAATGGATTTACGCAAATTATTAAAAGTATTAGGTCCCGGCCTGTTGTACGCAGGAGCAGCCGTTGGGGTTTCACATTTAGTGCAATCAACCCGGGCAGGTGCTGGATTTGGCTATGATCTGATCTGGATTCTCCTTATTGCCAATATCTTAAAGTATCCATTTTTTGAATTTGCCCCACGCTATGCAACATCAACAGGATCCAGCCTCATCGAAGGCTATAAGAAGCTTGGATTATGGGCAGTGATTGCCTTTGCACTGCTTACACTGGCTACCATGTTCACCATACAGGCAGCGGTCACAATTGTCACCGCAGGGCTGGTGGCCGATGTATTTCATTTATCCCTGGGGGTTGTGCCATTAAGTGCAATCATATTGAGCACCACCGTGCTGATCCTGATCATTGGGAAATTTTCTATCCTTGACAAATTTATCAAATTCGTGATTATTATCCTGGCAATTTCAACCATTGTTGCTGTGATCTACGCCTTTGGACCAGGAGTGCACCCAAAAGCCGAACACGCACCTCATTTCGACTGGCTAAGTAGAATCGACATTCTTTTCCTGATCGCATTTATCGGCTGGATGCCGGCACCAATAGATGTTTCCGTTTGGTCCTCCTTGTGGACAGTAGAAAAATCAAAAAACATCGGATTTAAACCGACCCTACGGGAAAACCTGACAGACTTCCGTATCGGCTATATCGGCACGGCTATCCTGGCCTTGTGTTTCCTGCTTTTAGGAGCATTGGTTATGCATGGCAGCGGCAGGAAACTCTCTGCCAATGGTACTGAATTTGCCGGACAGCTCATCAATATGTACACTTCGAGTATCGGCGACTGGTCACGACCGATCATCGCCATAGCCGCACTCATGACCATGTTCAGCACCACTCTTACCTGCATTGATGCTTACCCCAGGGTTATGCAGCCCATCACCAGGGCTTTGATACCAGGCTTGCCTGACAAGAAAAGAGTGCGCAGGATCATCTACTGGTCATGGATCATCATTGTGACGGCAGGAGCACTCATCTTATTAAGATTTTTTGCCTCTTCAATGCGATTTATGGTAGATGTAGCCACCACTCTCTCATTTATCACGGCTCCCTTCCTGGCCTTCATGAATTATCGGGTGGTACACAGCAAGCATATGCCGGAAGACGCAAGACCGGGATTATGGCTGCGCATTTGGGCCTGGATTGGAATGGTTTTCCTGGCACTGTTCACAGTATTTTATATTGCATGGAGGGTGGGAATGGTGAGCTGGTAGGTGTTGGATTGAAAGATACACCGGGAAAAACTTCTTCTATCTCCTTCTGCAATCTGCAATCTGCAATCTGCAATCTTTTTTACCCACCCCCTGGCCCCCTCCCTACTGCGCCTTCGCGTAGCTTCGGCAGAGCGAGGCGAGTAGGGAGGGGGCCAGGGTAGGCAAATTGAGTTCCAAGGGGGATAGAATATAGAAGAAGTATCAACAAACCCATTAATCATCAATCATCATCTCCTGCCAGGGCTGACTTCAAGTCGGCAAGTCCATAATAAACTTCTTTCAGAAGATTACGCTCATCCAGGATGATGAATGCAGGGAATTGTGTTATCCCGGCTCCCATGATCAATGAACTGCCGGTTTTAAGGCCTGTCTGAAGGCCAAAAGGTGCTTCCTTTCGCAGGAGTTCAGCAAGTTCACCGCCCTGATCTCCGTTAGGGACAAGGATAACCGGAAGACGGATCTGTTTTTCGCCCATAAAATCATACAATCCGGCAACAGCCGCAATTGAGGCCGGGCATTCGGTGGAATAGAGTGCAAGTATCTTTGAAATTCCAGAAAATCTGTCCAGGCTGTACATCTTGTTCAAATCCTTTCCTCCAAAGACATTAAATGTGTATGGTATTTGTGACGGCCTGGCGGTGGCACCAGCATATTGTTCACATTTAACGATCTCAGCATAAGTCTCTGCCAGCAAAGCAGCCATATCCGTTTTCCCGTTCCTGAGAAAATCCGTCAGGAAGAAATCAATAAGTTCCTTTTCGCCCAGGGATAAGCCGGGGCCATTCAAACATTCTGAAATATCAAAAAGCACTGCCTGATTGAGAACATCCCTGTCATGAATGATATGCTCATTCATACCAACATAAGCCCTGGCAAGCCTGATCATCATATCTGAATGATACAATACATCATAGTTGTTGTTGACAAAGTCCAGAATTTGGGGTTTTATGAATGCCATATCTTCCCCTGTTTCCACTACTGCAGCCCTGCGGATCAGGAATTCTCCTTCCAGAAAGATCACTGCATTCAAAGATTTCTCTGACATAATTTTATCAGGGAATTTTTCCAGTGATTGTTGAAGTTTTTCTTTGAGTATCAGGGTCTCCAGGGAATCTGTTGCCTCAGAATATACTTTTATCAGGCTGTCAAGCGATTCGAAAGCGTTTATCCTGCTATAAAAGAATTCATTTTCAGGATCGCAGGGAAAAGAAAATGCTTCATTCCATTCCAGGCACACGGGATCATATTCCAGGATCAATGGCCAGGTGTTTTTGCCTTCGGCATACATGCTGGCATATCCATGATAGCTTGTAAAATAATCGATCTGCCCGGAATTGTCAACTCTGATGCTCCCAAGCTCAATTGTCCGGAGCCCCTTGTAGCCCTCAAAATAGACTTTTGTTCCTGCAGGAAAAGGAACACTCCCAACTATGCTTATCAGATCCTGGGATACCAGGCTGGTAAATGGAAGCAGAATGAATAGCAACAAGATGGTTTTTTGTCTCATGCATTGAGTTTTAAACCAGCAAGGTAATGATTTTTGCTCAACGGAAATGGCTCTCTATTCAGTAAATTGCAATAATGGGGGTTGGACTGAGGGGATTAGAGACTCAGAGACTGAGAGGCTGTGAGACTGAGGGACTCGGAGAGGGTTGAATATTTCGAATTTCTTCACTGTAATTCTTCATTTTGAATTTTAAATTAATTTCTGATTTCTTGTACATTGTTGTCCGGTTAAAAAGATGAATTTCTTATCTGCTAAGTTTTATTCATTTGTATATGTGTCGCTCGACTCCGCTCGCGATGACAATTCTTGGTCTGTTTTTGGGAAGAAGGGCCTACAACCTGGAATGCCTCCCCAAGCCCTCTTTTACTCAGATG
>JABMQZ010000033.1 GCA_013202965.1 Bacteroidota bacterium
GCGTTCCCCATCCCTTCCAGAAGGGAGGGGGCCAGGGGGTGGGTATAAGAAAATTCAAAATTCAAAATCCAACATTATCATCCTCTCATCCCCTCATCCCCTCATCTCCTCATCTCCTCATCTCCTCATCCTCTCATCCTCTCATCCCCTCATCCCCCCTCTAATATAAATTGTAACTTGCAGCCCTTAAGTATTGAAAAGGTAAAGGTGCTCAAGTATTATCACAACAGTAAGTAAAAAGATCATAATGAAGCTTAAAAAGCGGCATATCATCTGGATTGTCATCATACTGGTGATCCTTATTCTGCTGGGGCGATTTCTGATCTTTAGCTTTAGTTTGAACAGCCTGAAGCCGGCCATTGAAAGTGAGCTTGCGGAGATCACCGGCATGAAAACCACCATCCGGGGAAATGTTCATGCCCGGCTGCTTCCTTCCTTGTCCATAGTAGTAAAAGATATCTCCTTAAGCAATGGCGAAAAATTACAGATCCGTATTGAAAAGCTTGAGCTTGAGTTCCCCCTCAGCTCTTTTTATTCCTCCAGCTTTAAAGTTAAAGCCCTCCTTATCAGGCATCCTCAAGTGAGCATGCTTGTAAAATCAATTGACACAAGCGTAGAAATAGCGGATGCATCCCTAAGGGAGGAGCAGCAAACTGTTGCCGACAGCCTGGACTGGGAGATCGATCTTGCCAATATTAATATCTACAAAGGATCCTTCACTTATTACAATGAGAATAATCGCGATACCCTTTTATTCAAAGGAATAAGCCTGAATTCAGATGTTCTTCAGGCAAGTGGAAATGCCGATACATTGATGCTGGAAGATTTCATGGCCAGTGGGTTGTTAAGGGTTGAAGATGCCAGGATCAATACCCTGCGTCTGGAAAATATCAAACTGGATGTAAGCCTTGATAAAGGTGTTTTGACTGTCAGCCATCAATCAGACGGCTACCATGGAGAGCGCAACTCCGGACATCTTGCAATTGACTTCTCCGGTGATGAGCCCTCATACAGCCTCCGTCAGGATATTCAAAAATTCAGGATGGAGCGCTTGCTGGCCCATTTCGACAAAACCCCTTTGATGAAAGGTGAAATGGATTTTTCGCTAAGCCTGGATTTTTATGGAAAAAAAGTTTCAAATCGTTGGTTGACTTCAAATGGTAAGATCCTGCTGAAAGGGAAAACCCTGACGCTATACGGGATCAATATCGATATGCTGGCAAAGAAATACGCACGTAGCCAGAAATTCAGCCTGGTTGACATAGGGGCGTTCTTTCTTGCAGGCCCGCTTGGAATTGCCATTACAAAAGGTGGGGAATATGCAATATTGCTTACTTCCAACAAGGGGGATTCTACCGAGATCAATGAGTTTGTATCGGTATGGAAAGTGAAAGCAGGAGAACTCTATGCTGAAGATGTAGCATTCAGTACAGCCCGGAACCGTATTGCTTTAAGAGGTTCACTGAATATCTGGCAGGAAATATTTAATGGTCTCGATATTGCCCTGATCAACGATCATGGTTGTGCCGTATTTCATCAGCAATTGTCAGGTAGTTTCTATGATCCCGAGGTCAGCGACGTGAAAGTGGTAAAAACATTGCTTGGGCCGGTAAAGAATATTTTCACAGGTAAAAAATGCAAGCATGTATTTTATGAGGGTTCGGTTTTGCCGCCTGAGCAGAAAGAATGATTGTTTATTATCAAATGCTTATTTTTATTTTAAAATTTTCATTTATAGTATCTTATATTGCAGGCAATATATTCTTATTACTTGTTTTATGAATTGTCCGTTTTCTAAACTTACAATCCGGCACTAATTATAAATGTTGCTGCAAAGGCAATAATTGCATACAATTCGGGGAATACGGCAAGCACCATTGTTTTGCCGAAAATATCGTACCCTGAACCTATACCAGCAATTCCAGATGCACAAACGCTGCCTTGTTTTATCCCCGACATAAGTCCGACAAATCCTAATGCAATTCCCGCCGCAAAAACTGCAACTCCTTGATATATGGATAATGTCAAAACTCCATTAACAACAAACTCTGAAAGTTTTGCGTTGATAATAAAAAATCCTGCAAAACCGTAAAGCCCCTGGGTTCCGGGTAATGCGCTTAATAACATATAGCTCCCGAAAGCCTCGTCATTTTTCTTTAAAGCTCCTATCGTGGCGTTTCCACCCGATGAAACACCTATTGCACTTCCTATACCAGCTAATGTGATCATTAATGCCAGTCCTACATAGGCAAGTATTACTGCTGTTTCCATAATAATTCTCCTTTATAATTTATTAATAATTTATTGATTTACTTTGCTTTTATATGATCCTGAAAAGGGCTTGTACTCTTTTCCACCCCCTGTAAACCCTGAATTTTTATAAAACTCAACAAATGTGAGTCGCATAGGATGAACAAATGAACCGAGTGATGATATTAATATATTTAAACCATGTCCGAGCAAAAGGAATATTACAAAAAACACAGGTCCGATTATCGGCAACGAATTAAGTATTTGCATGGCAATATCGTTTATTACAAACCCTAAAATAGCACTCGACAAGCCCAATGCAAACAAACGGATATATGACAACAGGTCGCCGAATATTCCGGTTACTGTTGAGTAAATATCCCAAACTCCTTTTCCGATACGCGCCGGGATACTGATTTCGACATCACTAAAAAAAACAATTAAAAACCCGCCAAGTGAAAAAATTACATATAATATAATGTTGTTTGTGCCAATAATTCCTGACTTTGTTAAACCCGCGTAAATTCCAGAGCCTATCAAAATGATGAGCCATCCAAAAGTTGCAAGTGAGTGTGTGAACCCATATTGTTTTATCTGATTTGCTGCTTTAATAAACATCCCGAAAATAATTTGTAATGCACCTAGTGCTAATGCCAGATTAAACATGTTGTCGGGGTTAAGAAACAGGTTTCTGTAATCTGCAAGTAGATTGATATTTGTGTTTATTAAATCAATACCAAAAAATGTTCCCGAAATAATCCCGAAGATAACGGTTGCTATACCTAAAAGTTGTATTAAGGAAAGTATGGGTTTAATTTTCTTTTTTACTTTTAGTTTGTAAATGCCTGCTCCAATCACAAACAATAAACCGTATCCGGCATCGCCGAGACAAAAACCGAAAAACATCATAAAAAATGGTGCAAAGAACACGGTTAGGTCAAGTTCGGAATAAGCTGGTAACGAAAATAATTTTCCGATAGGCTCAAATAATTTACTAAAGCTGTTGTTTTGTAGCAAAACAGGAACCTTGTCCTTTTTGGTGGCTTTCTCGGTTATGTACAATATGTTGCTCTTATCCAAAAAATCATCAGTTTGTTTTTTCCTTGTCCGCGGAACCCAGCCTTCAAGTATTTTCATCTGTTCATCTGCTTCAACGGCAGTATTTGATATTACTTTCTCATATTCCAAATTTGCTGCTATTGCTTCTTTTTCTTGTTTGAGCAATGGTATTGATGTTTTGGAATAATTGTCAAAATCATTGTTTATCAGTCTTATTTTATCTTCTGTTTCTTTTATATGCCTTTTTACTTCCGAAAGGGAGCTCTCGGGTTGTTTAACTTCTTCGGCATCAATATTCAATTCTTCATCGCCTTGTTGTATAATAATAAAATAGATATAGTTTCCGCTTTCAGTAATTATTTCTGCATTATACTCAGTAAGCAGTTTGGCGTTAAATTTCTTTTTAGAAGTGATAAAAAACCTCACATAGAAATTTTCATCTTTTAGTTTGTTAATAATTTCAGCGGAAAAATCGCCCCAGGGCTTTACTTTGACGAGTTCTTTATGGCCAGCAGCAAGTTCTTGTTGCAATGCCTCTAAATCCTCCTGCTTTTGTATTATTTCTTCAATAATTTTCAATCCGTCCGAATCAGGACAATTATCAATTTTCTCTGTTTCGCGTTTTTCCAGGGACTCCATTATTTTATCAATACGATTTACTAATTGATATTTTTCCCTGATATCATCACTGATTTCAGTTTCTTTTTCAATTACATGAAGCACACCAAGCTGTTGCAAATCTTTCAGAAAATCACCGTATTCCTTATGAAAAACGAGGAAAGAATATTTTTGCATCGGTATTATCATCTGCTTACC
>JABMQZ010000034.1 GCA_013202965.1 Bacteroidota bacterium
CAAAGAACGCAAAGAACGCAAAGAACGCAAAGAACGCAAAGAACACAAAGAACACAAAGAACACAAAGAACACAAAGAATGCAAAGAACACAAAGAATGCAAAGGACACAAAGGATACCATAAAGTTCCACAAAGGGATTAGGTATAGCAGCTAATAATTCAAATTTTTCTTTGTGTGATACTTAGTGAAGAACTTTGCGACTTCGTGGGTTAACAAAATCTCAAATCTAACTTCAGCTGCAAAGATAGCAAATATGTATTGTTTTTTATGAAACACAATATCTGCAAATCATTGCTTTGATACGCTATGAGTAAGCGGAAAGATCATTATCTTTGGGTTCAATTTAAGACGAATCAGATGGCAAAGATCCTGGTAATCGATGATGAGAAGAGTATCCGCAACACCTTGCGCGAGATACTTGAGTACGAGAAGTTCACGGTTGAGGATGCTGCTGACGGGCCTGCTGCCCTTGCGCTGACAGACAAGGTCACTTATGATGTGATTCTGTGCGATATCAAGATGCCCGGAATGGATGGTATGGAAGTCCTGGATAATCTTTTGTCGAAAACAGATACCCCTGTTATCATGATTTCCGGACACGGAAACATTGATACCGCTGTGGAAGCCATAAAAAAAGGGGCTTTCGATTATATTGCCAAGCCCCTTGATCTGAACCGCCTGCTGATCACCATCCGCAATGCCATAGACAAGTCCAGTCTGATCACAGAAACCCGTACGCTGAAGCGGAAAGTTAGCAAAACCTATGATATGGTGGGGGATTCTGAAGCCATGCTTGACATCAGGGAGATGGTAGACAGGGTAGCTGCTACCGGGGCCAGGGTATTGATCACGGGTGAGAATGGCACCGGGAAAGAGCTTGTTGCCAGGTGGCTTCATGAAAAGAGTGAACGTGCAAAATCGCCATTTGTGGAAGTGAATTGTGCGGCTATTCCATCTGAGTTGATCGAAAGCAAATTATTTGGCCATGAGAAAGGTTCTTTTACCTCTGCCATTAAGCAGCGAAAGGGAGATTTTGAGCTTGCTCATGGAGGAACCTTGTTCCTGGATGAGATCGGTGACATGAGTTTATCTGCACAGGCCAAGGTGCTGCGGGCTTTGCAGGAGAACAAGATCATGCGGGTAGGAGGGGAGAAGGACATTAATGTAGATGCAAGGATTATTGTTGCCACCAACAAAAACCTGCGTGAAGAGATTGAGAAAGGTAATTTCCGGGAGGACCTCTATCACCGTATCAGTGTGATACTGATCCATGTACCGTCTCTCAGGGAGCGTCAGGAAGATATTCCATTGCTGGCTGAACATTTTGTAAAAGATATCTGTGAAGGCCAGGGCAAGCCTGAGAGCTATTTTACAGACGATGCCTTTAAAGAGTTAAAGAACATGCCATGGACCGGAAATGTAAGGGAGCTTCGCAATGTAATTGAGCGCCTGATCATCCTTTGCGATCAGGAGATCACAGCAGGTGATATTAAAAAGTATGCGCAACCAATCGGGCAGTAGGCATAAGGCAGTTAAAAATTGACAACTAATTTAAAACTTAAAACTCAAAACTATCAACGAAACCCAACACCCCTCGGGAGTGCCTAGTGCCGAGTTCCTAGTGCCTAGTGATGAATTCAAGTGAAGAGTTAAGATTTTAAGATTTAACTTAACACCCAAAACCCAACACTTTTTTGTATCTTTGCAAAACTTACACCAGTATATTGTACATTATAAATTGTAAACTGTAAATTGTACATTATCCGGGGCCGCTTGGTTTTGACAGCAAGATGAGTGGATACGCAAGCATGCCGGGCAATGTGAACAGTCCCGTAAAAACTTTTCACACCACTACAATTGGCGATAACAAATTCGCACTCGCAGCCTAATCGAAGTTTAGTAGATTGGCTTAATCCTGCGCCAGGCGCGGGACGAGACGTTCCGCAGATGGATCTGCCTGATTCCGGTCTGATCACGGGACGCAAGCAAAGATCAGGCTGGTCCGGAGGAAGTCCCTGCTTCCGGATGAGATAAAGGGAATAAGTTTTGGTTTTGGGTGCCTTTTCCCGTGCCAATTCCGACAATCAATAATAGGATAAGCATGTAGAAAGCCTGTTTGTTCCTTGTTTGGACGCGGGTTCGAATCCCGCCGGCTCCACAACAATTTTTCCAGCCCTCCCGATTTCGGGAGGGCTTTTTAATTTCAAGACAAGCAAGTCAAACTTGTTTGAATTTGGAAGTCTTAAACCTGCCTGACGGCAGGCAGGTTGAAAGTTTGGTGCCATAAAGTGCCCAACGTCTAATATACTAACCGTTGTATGCTATTATGACAGCATGAAATAAGTTCTACTCTGATCCTAATTTGATATTTGATTTGCTTGTGACTTGAATTCATATGAGGTCAATTTCACCATTTTATATTCTTAAGCATATAAATTTACTTTTTTTGCATAAACTATATCTAAATACATATAATTAACTATATTTGCATTGAATTATATCTAAATACATATAATGAAGCATCTGGCAGAATTTGTAAAGGAGCGTAGAAAGGAAGTGAATCTCACCCAGGAGGAGTTCGCAGAACGGGCGGGTGTTGCATTAACCGTAATACGCAAAATTGAGCAGGGTAAAACAAATCTGAACATGGATAAAGTTAACCTTGTGTTACGCATGTTTGGCCATGAATTAGCACCTGTAAACAGTAAAGAACTGACTGAATGAGAAAAGGAAAGGTATATTACAAAGATCATTTGGCAGGCATCATTACGGAATCCGATGAAGGCGAATTTGTCTTCCAATATGACTATCAATATGTGAAAGAGCGTCCGTCTGAGTTTATAACATTTACAATGCCTGTTACAGACAAACCCTATAGTGACAAACGGCTGTTTCCATTTTTTGAAGGGTTGATTCCAGAAGGATGGTTATTAGATATCGCTTCCAAAAACTGGAAAATAAACCGGAATGATAGCATGGGGCTATTGTTGGCTTGTTGTCAAAACTGCATTGGAGCAGTGAGTGTAGTACCAATACCTGAAGAAAATGGAGAATAAGTGTTTATACTGTTACGAATTGCTTGAAGGGAAAATGGATTTTCACGAGAAGTGCAGTGTAGAATTCTTCGGTACTGCAACACCTCCACATATTCCATATTCGCTCGATCAGATGGCTGACTTGGCCAGGAAGGTTGTAGAACGCAGTGTAGCAGTACCAGGTGTGCAGGCCAAATTATCCATGTCAGTGGTGAAAGAAACTCAGGGAAATCCGGACACTCGGTTAACGGTAGTTGGTGCACTCGGTGGTCAGTACATTTTTAAACCTCCGACTGATCAATTTCCTGAAATGCCGGAGAATGAACATGTAACCATGCAAATTGCAAAAGCATTTGGAATACGTGTTGTTCCATCAAGTTTGATACGCTTGGAGTCCGGAGAGTTATCCTACATCACCAAAAGAGTTGACCGGACAGAAAATAGTGAAAAAATCCACATGCTGGATATGTTCCAAATCACGGAAGCATTTGATAAATACAAAAGCTCCATGGAGAAAGCAGGCAAGGCGATTCACAATTATTCAGATAATACCTTACTCGATAAGATCTTTTATTTCGAATTATCCATATTTAGTTTTTTAACAGGTAACAATGATATGCACCTAAAGAATTTCTCCATGATCGAAAGTTCTTCCGGATGGGTACTAGCTCCTGCATACGACTTACTAAATGTTGCAATCGTTTTTCCGGAAGACACTGAGGAACTCGCACTCACACTTGAAGGCAAAAAGAAAAAGCTTAAATGGGAACATTTTGAGCGATTGGGAATAGGATTATATCTAACCAACAAGCAAATTCAGGGTGTTTTTAAGCGAATGATTAAATACAAACCAAAGGCCATTGAATGGATTGACAAATCCTTTTTGTCAGATAATATGAAAGAAGCTTATATAAATGTTCTTGAAACACGATATGAACAACTAAAAATGACTGACAAATAATAAGGGTTCGTTATTCATTACAGCCCCACCCGAAACCCCAACCAAAGGCTTGTGGTGTTATTCCAATACATTTCCGGCGTAAAGAGACTGAGGTAATATTCCGGTGGAAGTCCGTCGACATCATATCCCTGGATGTTGCTGAAATAAATACCGGCGAAGACGGTGGCATTGCTGAGGAAGGCGTATCTTGCCTTCAGGCCGACAATGTTTTTCTGCCAGGTGATGTCTTTCAGGATAGGAGCACCGTCACCAGGCTTGTATTCACCATAAACATAGTTATTGCCGTGCTGTGCAAAGTTATAGCTCAACTCCAGCCTGAGGCCGCACAGTGGTTTGTATACAAGTGCCATGTAAAGGTCGTGTGAGTTGTCACGCATATAATGACCCAGGCTGTAGCTGTCCGATTCGAAGGTGGTCGTGGAGATATAGTGCTGGTATACCATGGGCAAGGTAAAGGTATATTCGCTGATAAGGCTTATATTATCCACCGGCCAGTTGCTGAGCCGGAAGCCTCCTTTATAGCTGAAAAAGTTATGTCGCTCGCTGTTGCCGATACGGTATACCGACAGCTCATCCACAAAAAAGGTGAAAAACAGGTGCAGATGCCTGATGTTGCGTGAGCTGATGTCGAAAAAAAACTGTGAGTTTGATGAGGCATTGTCGCTCATGTTACTCAGCCCATAGTCGGCCGATCTGAAAAAGAGGAAGGGCACGAGGTAGGCGACTTGCACGTCGATATCGCTGTAAATGGTGGAGCTGCCGATGGAGATGTTCAGCTGTGGGATGGGGATGATGGTGAACATATTTGCTGCGATATATTTGCGGCG
>JABMQZ010000003.1 GCA_013202965.1 Bacteroidota bacterium
ACTTACAGATCAGGAATTACATTCCGCATTTACCTTCTCCACACTTGGCTTCTTTTGTCTTGTCGTCTTTTTGTTCTTCGGTTTTCTTTTTTTCTTCAGTGTTTTTGTCAGTTTCGGATTTTAAAGTCTTATCATCTACTTTTTCTTCCTTTGTCTGCTCATCTTTCTTTTCCTTTTTTTCCTCTCCGCACTTGCCTTCTCCACATTTTCCTTCACCACATTTATCTTCCCATACTTTCGCACGTACAGTATTTGTAGCAAGGGCTTTGTCGACCAGGTTCATGTCGATCAGTCCATTTCTGAGTTCATACCCACTTCCAAGTGTTGTATAATCGAACAGATCATTGGCATTTGCATTGTCTGCTGCAAGGCCGGCAAGCATCCCGGTAACGAGGGTTCCTGATATAACTGCAGCGTGTTTGGTGTATTTTTTCATTTGTTTCATTGCGTAAATTATTAATTGTTAAAATTGATTTCGTTGCCAACTTAGTCGCAGACAAATGAAAGACCTTACAGAAAAGAAAATATTTTTTGGAAATTTTACTTAGAGTGCTGATTGTCAAGCGCCCTTTGGATATCATTTTTCCTTTCGGCACTCAGTTCGGCTTCAGGGGGAAATTCCTGCAATATGCTGATCTTATCGGAAAGGATAGCGTTTTGCTTATTAAATGCACGGCAGAACCTGCATCCCATCAGGTGCATATTAAGCTGGAGATTTTCTTTACAGGAAAGATTTTGATACTCCTTTTTGGTAATGTATAGGGTAGCTGTATCGCAAGAAAGCATCATGCGATGCATCGTTTTATTAAACAATATTTTTGTTTTGTTACTCATTTTTGATCTTTAAACCATTTATTTTCAACACATTCACGTAGCTGAAGCCGCGCTCTGTGTAAGAGTACCCATAAGTTTGACTCAGAAATACCCAATTCCTTACAAATTTCCTCAGTGGAAATCTCATCCAGTGTCTTCATACTGAAAGTCGCTGACATTTTTGGGGCAAGCAATGAAATACAATATTGCAATACTTTCATCAGGGCATTATCATCTTCACCAGCAAGTTTATGATCATCCCAGTAAGCCGGGGCGCGATCTTTATCCCAGGATCCTTCATGTATTCCGCCGCTGTGAAAAGGAAGGTCAAAGGCGTCCAATGATGTTTCCTGGCTTCTGGCCTGCTTTCGATAATGATCAATAACCTTCCGCTTCAGAATAGACACCAGCCATGTCCTTTCCGAACTCCCTCCCCTGAACTTCTCACGTGCCTGGTAGGCAGACAGGAGGGTTTCCTGCACAAGATCCTCAGCCACTTCCCTGGAATTGATCCTTGACAAGGCAAATGAAAACATATAATCACCATGATCACCAAGCCAGCGGTCAGGATTCAGGATATTCATATTTTTCTCAGACGAAGTCATTTGCCGGAATTGATGGCTAAGATAATAAAATAAGTTTTGAGTTTTGAGTTTTGAGTTTTGGGTTGATTTTAGAGTACTGAGTTTCGAATTAGTAGTGTCCGGTAAAATAATCCTCCAAGTAAAAGCAAGCTAAGGAGATCTCTCAGTCACTTCGAACGAAGTGAGAAAACTCCTCAGCCAGCGTTTCGCATTCCCTTTTTAGCTTGCATTGTCATTTCTGAGCGAGAAGTAAGAACTTAGCGAAGCGATCTCATGAACGTAGTGAGTAAAACCCCCTATCCTCTTCTAATCACCGAAATTTGCATTTAGAGAATATTGTTCGTACATTTACCATCCTCTTTAAGGAATGGGTGTCGGGCCCGATATTCCTTCTAGTACTTCCAGATCGTAACTTTTTACATAACAAAACATTTATAAGATTATGAAACATTTAAAACTATTACTCATTGTAATTGCTGTTTCGCTAGCTTATACGGGTACTTCCCAAGAGCTTTCCAGGCATGTGTTTTCCGCCGGTGGCGGCAATTACCAATCGGCTGCCATGCATGTCTCCTGGACCATTGGCCAGGCAGACCCCGTGGCAACATCCTACCAACCAACGGTCATTTTGAGTGCCGGTTTCCAGCAATTCGATGATCAATTGGTATCCGTGGAGGAAGTAAACATGGAAAGCATTTTCCAGGTGTATCCAAATCCTTGCAGTGACAACATTCGCCTCGATGTTCAATTTGAACAATCGTCAAGTTTAAGTTACAGACTGTACGATTTCAGCGGCAAAATGTTAATAAACAAAGAAAAACCCGGCCAGGCCACAAGCTTTCAGGAGGTCATTGACCTCAGCGATCTGGCACCGGGCATGTATAACCTTATGGTGATCATAGAAAACGCTAACACCACGACTTACGAGTCAATTAAATTAATCAGAAATTAACACAAAAAAATAATATTATGAAAAAGATCAAATTATTATTATTCGTTGCAGGTGTTACAATAAGCCTGCTTGCAAGCGGACAGGTACCTCAGCTTATCGATTACCAGGGTATGGCACGTGATGGAAGCGGAATTCCCCTGGCCAATACAAGCATCGGTGTCCGCATGTCGGTACTGGAAGGCCCTTTGCCGGGAACCCTTATATATTCAGAAAGGCATACTCCCCCGACAAATTCATATGGTTTGTTCCATCTCATGATCGGTGACGGCACGGTGTTGTTCGGCAGTTTTTCCGGCATCAACTGGGCCGGCGGCAATATTTACGTCCAGACAGAGATCGACCCCAATGGCGGCACGGCCTATATCGATATGGGTAAAAGTAAAATGGCTACAGTGCCATATGCATTTTATGCAGGCGGTGGCGGTGGCAGCCTCTGGTCGGCAAACCCGCCTGACATCTATTTTAATGCTGGCTTTGTTGGGATTGGAACTGACAGTCCGGCTGAATTATTACACATTGATGCCCCCGCTGATCCTGCCGCTGTCCGCATTAGCAGTACCCAATCCTACTTCCAGGCAGATGCCAGCGGCAACACAGGCCTCTGGATGCAGGAAGGCGGGGCTGATGTTGCCTGGCTGTACTGGAATCCAGCCTCACAGGCAGTATTTATGTATGAAAGTGATTACCAGACCATGGCCTGGAAGGATAACCTCGTAGGTGTGAATATGACTGACCCTCTGGTTAGATTTCATGTTACGGATGAAAATTCCGCAGGTGTATTGGGCAGTGATCTTGGCAATATGTATAGCTCGTCACAAATGCTCTCTCCCGCTATATACGGCTTCTCAGAAAATAACACCAGTACTATTTCCTACGGAGTCATGGGGCACGCATATTCAACTACTTCTGCATATAATGAAGGAGTATTCGGAGAAGGAGGAGGAGGCACCAACAACAATTATGGGGTATATGGAGCAGGTATGGCTGGTACAGGTTCAGGTTATAACATTGGTATATATGGTGATGATGATGGTACAGGCAGCTCTAACTACGCCGGATATTTTTCGGGCGATGTGTTAATTACAGGAAGCCTGTCAAAAGGAGGTGGTTCATTCAAGATCGACCACCCCCAGGATCCGGCAAACCAATACCTGGTACACAGTTTCGTTGAAAGCCCGGATATGATGAATATTTACAATGGCAATGTTGTGACTGACGCCGGTGGTTATGCGACGGTAGAATTACCTGCATACTTTAATGTCCTGAACATTGACTTCAGG
>JABMQZ010000035.1 GCA_013202965.1 Bacteroidota bacterium
TTTCATCAGGTAGTGGAAATCTTTTTCCCGCATCAAGATATGCAATCTCATCTTTCTTGTATGTCAGATCGGTATTCAACCAGCCATCAAAGGCATTATTACCACATCCGATTTGCAATTTTTTATCACCTTCTCCCTCAAGGTATTTCTTAAATATGGTTTTGCTTTTCGCCCTAAGCCGTCTTATTCTAACATGATCCACAAAATATTTTGGAGGTTTATGATAGAGCTTTAGAATAATCTTTTTGAGCATGAACTTAAATTATCAAATTGTTAAAATGTTATATTGTTTGGGTGCAGGGTACCGGGTGCCGGATACTGACTTCTTTGAACAACCGCTACGTGTCTACATGGTTACATGGTCACAGTGTTACATGCTTATGTTATTTAACCATTTAGCCATTTAACCGTGTAGCCATTTAACCATTTATTTAATTTTTACTTAACAACCACTTCCATACCGGCATTGCTTTAATATTATCATAATTTGACTGCTCACTGTCATAGCTCAGCAATAAACCTTGTTTTAAACCGTAGGCTTGCATTGCCTCCTGTAGGCCTTCGTATTCGCGCTCTTCGTTGTTTATGTCGATATGATAACAGACCTGTATTGCTTCAACAATTTCAAGGCCCTTTTTTATCACAAAATCGCATTCTTTCTTTCCCGAATAATAATATACATCTTTCCCACGTCTGAGTAGTTCCAGAAATACGATATTTTCAAGTATACGCCCCTTGTTTTCGGAGAAATTAAACCCAATCTTACCGGCAAATCCGGAATCGATCATGTAAGCCTTTTTGCGATTCATCATCTGTTTTTTTACTGAATAGTCAAATTTGCTGAGATAAAAAAACAAATAGGATTGTGCATAGAAATACAAATAGTCTTTGATTGAACTTGAACTTTTAACACCGGATATTTTTTTCAAGGTGGAATATGAAAACAATTTCCCTACATTGGATGCAAAATACAGGCCGATCTGCCTGATCTCATTAACCTGCGATAAATTATGCCGCGCTATGATATCCCTGTAAAAAATATCCTGGAAATATGCATTCAGTAGCTCAAGGTCGTCTTCTTTCACAACAAGAGGAAAGCCCCCCTTTTTCATATATTGATTAAAGTTTTTTAACAACAGGGATCTTGTCTTGCCGGATATTCGGTCAATGTTGAAGTCATGTCTGTTGAATCGCAGGTATTCACTGAACGAAAAAGGAAATAACCCGATTTCTTTATTCCGTCCTGTGAGTCTGCTGGAGATTTCGGAGCTGAAAAGATTTGCATTTGACCCTGTTATAAATATCTTTGTTCCCTGCTCGTACATCCGGTTAACAAATTTTTCCCACTCATCTATATTTTGAATTTCGTCAAGAAACAAAACAGGCTCTTTGCCATATATTTCCAAATGTATATTATAAATATCTTCAAGGATTGAAACATCAGCAGTTATACGCTCATCATCAAAATTGAAATAGCAATATTCCGCCTCATCCAGCTTCATTTCCTGTTTTATCAGGAACAATAATGATGATTTTCCACATCGCCTGATCCCGGAAAGGATCACAATCTGACCACTGGTAATATATTTTTCTAAATCAATGTCACGGCGAATCAGATGCTTTTTGCCATTAAAAACATCTTTTTGGCCGAACATTATTTCTTTTAGTCTGTCTTTATCCATCTAATTGATAATTGTTCGTTATAAAAGAACAAATATAGTTAATATTGTTTGTTATGAACGAACAATTACTGTTATTTATTTATGAGTACCAGAATTTCTTCCGCATTTCTTTCATAGTTTTTCCCTGCGGTTTCCCTCACAATTTTTAAACAATCGCTAAGCAGTAATTCTCCAGGTCTCTTAGCCCCTGAGTCTATAGGTCACAAAGTTACAAAGTCTCTATCCGACTCAAATTTGCTAAAAAGTCTTTAAAACAGGAAAGCGTCTGTAAGTTCAGCAAGTCTTTCCTCCTTGCCTCCAGTAAATAATAATCAGCGCTGTTTAATTCTTCAACAGACAGATTTTTGATTTGTTCTCCTCTTCCTTTTGTAATAATTCCAAGACCCCAGTCTAAATCCAAAGTAAATATATTCAGATCATCATGTTCGATTCTCAGGCGAACAAGGGCTTTCCAAACATCACCGTTCCAGCAATCATTCCAACCGGGAATTTGCCCGGCCTTAACCAATTCAGTTAACTCATCAAATGATTTTTTAATGGGGTATGCACCGGCATAATTTAAAGGATTGCAGTCATGCATGATAATAACACCGCCATCATTTAAGTATTGCAGGCAATTATTAACATCCCTGAAAGCTTGCTGATATTCGTGAAGCCCATCCACAAAAGCAACATCTATCCCCTGAGAATCAAATAATGTGTTCGCATATTGAGAGAAAAACACATCACTTTCGACCTCTATCATTTTAAAATCAAGCAATCCCAGTCGCTTTTTTATCAACATCTTTTTTGAAAAACTGATGGCCGGATCCACACCAATTTTATCCGGTGCCTGAATACGATGAATAATATTTGCATTCCGGACACCTATTTCCAGATAGGTTTTAGCGGCAATGGTGTTAATTAGTTGTTGTATAATGTTTAGTCTGTTCATGAATTGTATTTTGGATGCCGGGTGCCGGGTACCGGGTGCCGGATACCGGGAAAGGTTTCAGGTGGATCGTAATTTTTACTGCAAATGCTGAATTATAGATTTTCGTTATTCCACATTCTCCCCATCCCCCTATCTCCTCTTCCCCCCATCCCCTCTTCTCCCCCTCTCTTTCACCCCAATCACGTTTTCAATTCGCCTCAGGCTTCGCCTTCTACCTATGTCACTGACTTAATAATATTTTTAATCCTAGGTGGCGTTTTCCCTTTGATTTTATAATAGAAACGATAAATTTCAATTCTGAGGTTTGATATTAATATATTCATGCTGTTATTGGTCTCAAAATCATTTTGATTCAATGAAAATGCATCATAATCTATGCTTTTTGCTATCCTTTCAAGTGGCTTTACTGCATTCAGCTTATTTTTTTCATGAATGATCTCGCTCCACAAGCGATTATTATTAATTGAAATATGCTGTGGTGCCTTACGCCACTCCTGGTGCATTTTCGACATGATGGTTTGAGGACTTTTTGCACTTTCGATTAAACTGATAAACGGATTGAAATAATTCCTGAGCTTTCTTATTTCAATGATTTGCTTATCTGAATTTTCGTTTAATACCAATTGGTACCCATCCGGGATATCTACTACACAATTCTCCTGCCTGTCGAATACAGCCTGTATGGTATCGATATGGTTCCGGTGTAAACAATCATCATTATCTATTCTGCTTGTAATAATGTACTTATCGTTTTTGCTAATATCCTTATGAATGAAGTTTAAGAGTGAAGGATGCATTTCTTCATAGCCATCAATGTAGATCGCATGTAAGTTTTTATAACTTCCTGAAATTTCATGAATGATGCTTCTGTGTTTTTCCGAGGTATTAACATCAAAAAATACCAGCCAGGTAAAATTTTGATTGCGCTGATTGATCATGGAGGGCAGGCAGAAATTTTTAAAAA